>VGSX01000021.1 GCA_016874895.1 Deltaproteobacteria bacterium | reverse complement strand
CAAAAACGGGGGGGCGTTTTGCTGATTTGGCCCACTCAAGTACGATATTCTCATCATAAGCGATTATCTTATCATCATGAGCACTTATTTTGCCGTGCTGACCAAAATTCTTGCCATGCTGAGGAATTATCTTGTCATGCTGAGCGCAGCGAAGCATCTAGACCCTTCGCCTGCGGCTCAGGGTGACAAAAACGGGGGGGCGTTTTGCTGATTTGGCCCACTCAAGTACGATATTGTCATCATAAGCGATTATCTTATCATCATGAGCAATTATCTTGCCGTGCTGACCAAAATTCTTGCCATGCTGACCAAAATTCTTGTCATGCTGAGGAATTATCTTGTCATGCTGAGCGCAGCGAAGCATCTAGACCCTTCGCCTGCGGCTCAGGGTGACAAAAACGGGGGGGCGTTTTGCTGATTTGGCCCACTCAAGTACGATATTCTCATCATAAGCGATTATCTTATCATCATGAGCAATTATCTTGCCATGCTGACCAAAATTCTTGCCATGCTGAGGAATTATCTTGTCATGCTGAGCGCAGCGAAGCATCTAGACCCTTCGCCTGCGCCTCAGGGTGACAAAAACGGGGGGGCGTTTTGCTGATTTGGCCCCCTCAAGTACGATATTGTCATCATAAGCGATTATCTTATCATCATGAGCAATTATCTTGCCATGCTGACCAAAATTCTTGCCATGCTGAGGAATTATCTTGTCATGCTGAGCGCAGCGAAGCATCTAGACCCTTCGCCTGCGGCTCAGGGTGACAAAAACGGGAGAACGTTTTGCTGATTTGGACCCCTCAAGTACGATATTGTCATCATAAGCGATTATCTTATCATCATGAGCACTTATTTTGCCGTGCTGACCAAAATTCTTGCCATGCTGAGGAATTATCTTGTCATGCTGAGCGCAGCGAAGCATCTAGACCCTTCGCCTGCGGCTCAGGGTGACAGAAGGGAATGGTTCAAGTTAACGTTACCTCTACTCTCCCGCCAGCAGGATGCGCAAGGCCCGCTGGGCCCGACCCCGGAACTTGGGATCGGCGCACTTGCTGAACCAGTAATAGGCCTCCTCCACCGGCATGGTTTTGAGACCCTGGGAAATGCCGGTAATACGCTCGCCCTTTGTCAAGGGCTTCACCATCATGAAGAGTAGCCCCAGACGGACGCCGTTTTCCTCGGCCAGTTCCAAAGGAGTGCGCCGCTCCCGGTTCAGGTCGCCGGGACGGTAGCCCCCCTGTTTCAAGATGGCGAAAATATCTTCAGCCACGGCCTGCAACTGCATCCCGTAAAGCCGCACCAGCCGCCGCCAGCCGGTGCTGCCGCCGTTGCCGTTGGGATTGCTTTTCACTCGCTTTTGGCTCAGGGTCAGGCCGTAGGCGCCCTGGAGACGGGGGTAAACATACAGGCGGAAGGGTTTTTCGCTCATACCGCCTCCTCAGCCTCGGCCTGTTCCGCCTCCACGGTCATTCTGCCCAGGCCCATGGCCGTGAACACATCCCGCATGGTCTGGAACTGATCGGAGTCCGGCGCCAGACCCTCGCCAAATTCCGCCGTCACTTCCGTCTTCACGGTCATTTTGTCGGCTTCCTGGGCAAAGGCATCGGTAATCTGTTTCAGGCGTTTGTAACGCTCCCAGGGACCGGCGAAATCTACTTTGCAGGAGGACCCGGTGCCAAACTCCATGGTCAAGGCCTGCCGCAGGGCAAACGACCCTTTCCCCAACTGGGGGATGGCGAGCCCCAGCGCCCGGGTGTCCTGGGCCGCTTCCTTGCCGCTGCCTTCAATCACCAGGCGTAGATTTTTCAGGGCGGCAATGTTCTGGTCGGCGCATTGGTCGGCCAACGCCTGAAAAGCCTGGGCCGGGGAGCCTTCGGCCCGCAGGTGGCCCGCCTTTTTGCAGGTGCAGGGATACTGCTGGCACACCGGACAGACCTGGTCACAGGTACACTCTGCCGCCGGGTTGCCGCACACCGGACAGGTTACCTCGCCTGACGTCTCCGGGGGGCGTTCTCCCTTCAACTTCAGGCCCAGCCGTTTGGCCTCTTCCGGGAGATAGAGCAGGGTGTCATCATCGAGCTGGACCAGCGGGCTGGGGGAGTCGGGGCCGTAGCCAATGTCTTCCCGAGGGTCATAGTAGACCCAGACCCCATGTTTGACGCCTTCCTTAATGGTGCGTTTCAGTTGGCCCACGTCCAGGAGCAGGGGCAGCCCCAGGCGTTGGGCGAAAGAGCGGCGCAACTCTTCCGTAGACAGAGATTCCTGGTTGACCGGCCACCCCTTGGATTTCAGATAGTGGGGCGCCAGGGGTTGGTCATCAGCCGTCTTGACTTTACCCAGGTCCTTGAGGATTTTCAGCAGCACCTGGCTCTGGTCTTTCTCCGTTTCCCCCTGATCCTGGGCCGGTAAAGTCTCCCGGTTCAGGTTATGCTGCTTCATGGGAGCATCGGCGCTGGGAAAGTAAAGGTAGCGGTAGGCCTTGGTAATGGCAATGCGCACCTCCAATTCCGCCGCCTGGCCCATTTTCTTCAGCTTCGTGCGGGTCTCTTCGGGAAAATCCTTCATCCGTTCCGAATCGCCCACAATGCGGTTAATGGCCAGATAACGCTGCGTCGTCGTCACCATAGGGTCGACCTGGGTTTTATCAGCCACCAGAAACAGGACGTTATTTTTATAGGTGCGGTAGCCTTCCTGGGTCCCGGCATGATCGAAGATTTTCGCCACCAGATCGGGCGGGCCTTGGTAGTGAGCTTCATCCGTGGCGGCGTCGTAATGAATGAGGGTCAGCTTGGGCGCCTTGGCGTCATCGTCCACGTCCGAGGCTTCCGCCGGGAAAAAGATGGGGCTGAAAATGCCCTTGGTCCAGATTTTCCTGATCCGCTGGTCCACTTCGGTCTTGGCCTTGACCTTGCCCACCAGGGCCATTTCATCAGCTATTATCTTGGCCGGAGCCGGTTCAGTGCTAAAGCGGTAGCGCTGGCCGTCGAAATTTAAAAACCAGGAAGTCTCCTCCAAACGTTTGAGGGCCTGGTCCACCAGCAAAGGGTCATCGCCGGGGGTGAAAACGCTTAGATTAAGTTCCGCCGGATCAACCCCGGCGGCCACCCCCTGGGTCAGGCTATGGAGGAAAACGGTGGTGGCCAGTCTCTGGGCGAAGGGCGGTTTGCCTGCCTCCACCCAGGACCGGTCCAGGTTCTGGGCATGGGCCAAAGAGCCGTGCTTGGGGCTGACAATGTCCGCTTCCACAATAGCTTTAAACAGATGCCGATCCAGACGGCTGGTCAGCTCCTCCACCACATCGGCTGAGCCCAGGTCCAGGTGGTGGGGATGAATGAGATAAGCGTCGCCGGAGCGGTTTTCCCACAACCGCCGGATGGCCAGGGCCAACAGCCGCAAAGCCCCCCGGGTGCGCTGAAAATTTGGGATAGTTGATGTCTTGGTGTTCAGGGTTTTCAGCAGGACCGGATGAAAGGGATAGTCTGCGACAATCTCCTGAGTATATTCACCCCGGGTGGCCAGGCCGGGGAGATTGGCCTTCTGATCCTGCAGGCGCTGATAATAGGCCTGAAAGCTTTCAGCGGTGTTGTGGGCGGCAGTATGGTCCACGGACTGAAACAGCCGATGACTGACGATGGCTGAAATCTCCGTCTCTGCCGTGGGCGTCAAGACCCGTTCCTGGCGGGCGGCGATACTCCTGGCCTCGGCCAGTCGTTGGCGTAGTTCTTCTGTTTCCTTACTATAGGCATCCATCATTTCTGCCATGGTCAACACCACCACCACTTTGGCCTTGCTGGCGGCCAGTTGAAACAGGGACATGAGGAAAGCAATGGTCATATCGGCGAGATTGGTGGTGCCCACGCCTTTGGCCACCCTAAGGAAATGGGCCACTTCATCCAGCATGATCAGAGCCGGACGGTCCCCCACCAGTTCCTCCAAAGTAGCGGCGCCGGGGGCCACCCCCTGCTGATCGCTTTTGGCCACAATCTGATACCCGGCAGGCCCGCCAAGCTGATAGGCAATCTCACCCCAGGGGGTGAAGGTGCGTAAGTCGCCATGGTCAACGCCGTTCACCGGGTCAAGTTCCGAACCCACCACCCCGGCAATGGCCACGGTTTCCTGAGGAATCAGGGCAGGATCGACGAAGCGGCTATTATCCTTACTCCGAAACCCTTTAGCCAGGTGTTGCAGGGCAATGAGGTTGTGGGTCTTGCCGCCGCCAAAGGAGGTCTCCAGGCGGATAATTGAGCTATGGCCAGGCTTGAGACCGGAAAGGCGGCCCAGGGTTTCGTTCAAAAGGACCTTGAGGCCTTCCGTGGGGTAGGTGTTGGCGAAGAATACGGCGGGGTTTTGGTAGACCTCTTCCGCACTGCCCTCCATGACCGCCTTCAACCGGGCCGCAAAGATATCTTCCTTCAGTTCCCCGGCGAGCACCTCGGGTCGAGGGGTGCAGGTTTCGTAAATCAGTTTCATGACACCACCCTCGGGTTGGCAGCGGGCAAGTGGCCGCTGAATGCTAAAATTAATTCATACCAGCAGCTTAACGAATAGGAAATTCAACCAAGATGGGTCCCATTATATTCCCATTGCCGAGAAAAAAGCAAGCACAAGGCGAGGTTGGACGAAAACCCTATTTCCCGCCCTATCTTTATTAGAGGAAATAAACTAATGGCAGAGCTCAGGAAGTTAACGAACAAGGATGGGACGGTCTGGCAGGTTGACTATGATGCCCCTGATGGTATGCGGGTGAGGAAATGTTTCAACCTGAGAAAAGACGCTGAGGCTTACGCAGGGAAAGCCGTATCAGCTAAACGTGAAGGCCGGTATGACGATGTCTTCAAAGTGAAGAAGAAAACTCAGGTTACTTCTGCTGAATTATCAAACCGATATGTTGAAAATTTTCAAACGCAAAAGGCTTTTTACTCCAGTAAAAAGATGCAGTGGCGGCGCTGAATAATTTAGGAAATGGTCAAAAAATGGTCAAAAATGGCTCCCCAAAAAAAGGAGTCAACAACGTACCCGCTGCTAACTCCTTCTGATTCTTACCATTTAATGGTGGAGCTGATCGGAGTCGAACCGACGACCTCTTGAATGCCATTCAAGCGCTCTCCCAACTGAGCTACAGCCCCGTTCAAATCGATTCTTTTTCTTAACAGATCACATATAGTCTGTCAAGCCATTGTGCCTTAAAAAAAAAGCTGAAAGCTGATTGCTGACAGCTGAACGCCTACAAAAAATCAATGGCAGAAAAAATGGCCGGCTCAGACTTCGGCGCTGCCCAGGTCCAGCACCAGGAGTTCCGGGTGATTGCAATTCTGATACAGATTCAGCCGGGGATTGAAGGCCACATCATACGAGCCCCGGAGGGGGTGGAGGCTGGCCTGGTCAAAGGCAATGGCGGTCATGACGCGACCCTCCTGGGCCAGTTTTAGTTTCAGATGATTATTGCCCACCACCCAGGAGTCGATGATCCGGGCCTGCAGACAGGCCAGTACGGGAGGAGGGTTGCCCTGCCCGAAAGGCCGCAGTCGATTGAGGTGGAAAAAAAAATTTCCGTCCAACTGGGGTAGGGTTATCTCGGCATCCACGGTCAGGGCCGGCGGCTGCGGCTCCCGCCCCAGACGTGCCAAGGCCACAGCCTCGAAAGCTTCTCGAAAGGCTGCGAGATCGGCCAGGTCCAGGGTAAAACCGGCCGCGGCGGGGTGGCCGCCATACTGCACCAGGTGTTCGGTGCAGGCGGTAAGGCCGGCATAGAGGTCAAAAGCCTCTACAGATCGGGCCGAGCCGCGCCCCAGGCCATCCACCCGGCTGAGCAGGGCCACCGGGCGGTGGTAGAGCTCCACGAGCTTGGCCGCCACAATACCGATGATGCCGGGATGCCAGTCCTCCCCGGCCAATACCAGGGCCGGGCGGTCCTGGAGCCCCTCCACCTGCACCTGGGCAACTGCTGCTTTGAGGATGGCCTCGCCCAAGGCCTGGCGCTCCTGGTTGAGCCGGTTCAGCTCCTGGGCCAGGCGCCGGGCCCGGTCCCGGTCCTCCGTCAGCAGCAGCTCCAGTGCAGCCCGGCTGTGGCCCAGGCGGCCGGCCGCATTGAGACGGGGCGCCAGCCGGAAGACCACATCCCGCAGAGACATCATGCCCGTCGGCAGTCCGGCTACTTCCCGCAGGGCCTGGATCCCCAGGCGGCGGTTGTCCCCCAAAACCTGCAAGCCGCGACTTACCAGGATGCGGTTGACCCCGGTGAGGGGAGCCACGTCGGCGGCCGTGCCCAGGGCCACCAGATCCAGATAGTCCCTGATGTCGGGCTCAGGCCGGTTGACAAACCACCCCTGATCTCTCAGGCAGGCCCGCAGCCCCAACGCCAGGTTGAGGGCTACCCCCACCCCGGCCAGCTCCTTAAAAGCATAGCCGCAATCCCGCCGCTTGGGGTTGACCACGGCCAGCGCCGGGGGCAGTTCCTCCGGAGGCTCGTGGTGATCGGTGACGATGACCGCCATACCCAGTTTCCGGGCCAGGGCAACTTCCGCGGCATTGCTGATGCCGCAGTCAACGGTCACCAGCACCTTGGCCTTTTTGGCCAGTTCCGTTACCGCGCCGGGGTGCAGCCCGTAGCCCTGGGTCAACCGGTTGGGGATATAACTGACTACCCTGGCCCCCAGGCTTTCCAGGAAATGCCGCAGCAGGGCGGTGGCGGTGAGGCCGTCCACATCATAATCGCCGTACACGGCCACCGGGTCCCTTCGGGCCAGGGCCCGGGCGAGACAATCCGCCGCCTCCGGGAGGTCCCGCATATCCGCCGGGGGCAGCAACTGGCCCAGGGCCGGGTCCAAAAACGAGGCCACCTCCTGGGACCGGGCCAGCCCCCGATTGAGCAGGATGCGGGCTATCAACTCCGGCACCTGGTGGCGTTGGCTCAGTTGCTGAACTAAATCAGGCTGTTCCGGAGAAGTGACCCACCGTTGTCGTCTTCTCATGGGGACCTGTCGTCGGTGGAGAACATCATTCCACCGATTCTCCGGGCTGCAGGGTAATGACCCGCATCTGGGGCTGATCCTTGAGATGAGACGCCAGTTCCTCGGGGGTGCCGGTGAGCACCGGGAAGGTGCCGTAATGAATGGGAATGACAAACTCCGGCTGCAGCATCCGGCAGGCCAGGGCCGCCTCCGCCGGGCTCATGACATAATGGCTGCCGATGGGCAGGATAGCCACCTGGGGGTGATACAACTCCCGGATGAGTTCCATGTCCTTAAAGACCGCGGTATCCCCGGCGTGGTAGGCCACAAAACCATTGGGAAAGGAAACCACGAAGCCCGCCGGGTCGCCGGTGGGTATAAGCTGGCCGCCCTCTTCCGCAGTGGAAGAGTGCACCGCCTGGGTCATGGTGACCTGGACCCCGCCGGCGCTCATGCCCCCGCCCTTATTCATGCCGATGACGTTGGTTACGCCTTTACCCAGGAGATATTGGGATAATTCGTGGATGGCAGCCACGGGGGCGCCGGTGGCCTGGGCGATCTCCAGCGTATCCCCCACATGGTCGGCGTGGCCATGGGTCACCAGGATAAGGCTCACCCTGCCTAAGGAATCAAGGGGGGTTTGCCGCACCGGGTTGTTGAGCCACGGATCGATGAGCACCCCTGCCTCGGGGCTTTCCAGCTTGATGGCGGCGTGGCCGTAAAAGGTGATTTTAACGCCTCTGCCGATGACCGTCTTACTCATGATGCCCTCCTTTCAGGCCGCCAGGATGCGCATCAGCTTATCCAGGTTGGCCTTGGAACCCAGGGCGATTAAGGTATCGCCCTGGAGAATGCGCGTGTCCGATTGCGGGTTGAACAACATGGACCCGTCCAACCTTTTGATGGCTACAATAATCAGGTCCAGGCGCTGCCGTAGCCCCGATTCTTTCAAAGGTTGCCCGATGATGTCGCCACTGCTGCCCACGGGAATTTCTTCCAGACTTAGATCTATGGCCTCGCCGAAGGCTACGTCCATGAAATCCACCACCGTGGGCCGCAGAATGGTCTGGGCCATGCGCTGTCCCCCCAGTTCATAGGGGGAGATCACCACGTTGGCCCCCGCCCGCCTGAGCTTCTGCTGCGACCCGGTTTCCCCGGCCCGGGCCACGATATTCAAGTCGGGCTTCATACTCCGGGCGGTGAGCACGATATAGACATTATCGGCATCCGAGGACACCACGGAAATGAGCCCCCGGGCTTGCTCAATACCTGCCGCCAGCAGCACCTCCTCCTGGGTGGCGTTGCCGATGACGTGCAGATAGCCGGACCGCTCCAGAAACGGGGTGTGTTGCGGCCGGTTGTCCACCATAACAATGGGAATATTGTTGTGGCTCAGTTCCCGGGCAATGACCTCGCCGATGCGGCCAAAACCGCAAATAATGAAGTGATCCTTTAAGTTGCGAATTTTCTTTTCCAAACGCCGCCTGCCAAAAACATCCTGAAGTTGCCCTTCCACCACGGCCTGGGCAATGGCCGTCGCCACATAAAACATAAAACCAACGCCCAAAAAGATCAACAGGATTGTGAAGGTCCGGCCGGGCTGGGACAGGGGCCGGACCTCTCCATAGCCCACGGTGGTCAGGGTTATGACCGTCATATAGAGTCCGTCAAATAAGCTCCATCCCTCCACGACCATATAGCCCAGGGTGCCGATGCCAAAGGTGGCGAGGAGCCACACCACCCCGATAATAATGCGTTTGAGATTCACCATGCGGTTCTTTTGTCGTAAGCGTTCAGCGTTCAGCGGTCAGCTTGCAGCCATCAGCTAATGCTTTAAATTCAAATAGTTATTCTAAGGTGGCGGATCATTGGTTTTTCGCTTAGTTTTCCTAACCCATTGTTTTTGCTGAAAGCTGATTGCTGATAGCTGAACGCCTACCTTTTGTCAGCCGGAGGTATCGATTTTCTCAGAAGCACAAAGCTTCCCTCAAGGCATATCATAACCGATAACAGGATAATTCTGCCAGCATCGAGAGAGGATACT
Source organism: Deltaproteobacteria bacterium (assembly GCA_016874895.1). Classification (GTDB taxonomy): domain Bacteria; phylum Desulfobacterota; class Desulfobaccia; order Desulfobaccales; family Desulfobaccaceae; genus Desulfobacca. Next base: position 13,858 of record VGSX01000021.1, on the reverse strand, counting down.
CCCAACTTTTACCAAACTCCCCTTTTTTAAAGGGGGATTGAGGGGTACTTTCAGGAAACTGGAATAAACTCAGAAAAAATCTGGGGGATAAACCAGGGGCGCATGGGGCTAACGGGTTGTCACCGGGGCAGTTGGTATGATATGAAAGGAACATGCTCAAGAGAATTTTCTGCCGGCTGGTTTTCGTTCTCTGTGGCGCCCTCGTGTGGGCCGGTTGCGCCAAGGCCTGGCAACCCTCGGATTTTGCCGGTCTCGAGCTGCAGCCGGGACGGTACCTGCACAACTACTACCGCAGCCCTGGGCTCGACCCGGCAGCCGCAGTCTACGAGGTGGGGCCCTTTGCCATGGAAAGGGTTGCCGGTCTGTCCCAGGAACAGGCCAGCCGCCTGTTTAACGAAGAATTGGTGCAGGCCATGGAGGCCAACGGGCTCAGGGTGAGGGGGGAAAAGCCGGAACTCATCATAAACGGCCGGGTGGCCCGTTTTGCGGTAGCCTCCCCCTTCTGGCGATTTTTCTCCGGGCGGGGCCATGCCGACCTGAGGGTGGAGGGAGAAGTCCGCCAGGGCCAGGAGGTGGTTTTCGCCTTCCAGGATCAGGTGAGCATTGCACCGCCAGTTAACCCCCGGCACCGGCCAGCCCTGGAGCCGGAACTCATCGCCCGTCAGGCGGCCCGCCGCTTTGCCAAGAATTTTCTCAACGAACTCCTGCTCCCGCCGGACTCGGGACCGGGAGAAAACCCGCCGACGATCTCACCACCTGCTCACTAGGGGCTTTTTGCCGGAGCGGGAACAATATCGGCAAAAACCCTCAAAATCAGGCGGGGGCGTTTGTCGCTGGAGGTCTGGAGCTCAATCTTGCCCTTATATGCCCCTGGTTCGTTCATCCGGTTGGCCACCTCCACCTCAAACACCTGACCCGGCTTTTCCTCTGTGATGGTCACCCCCACCCGGTCCCCCAGGTCAGTGGTAAACCCATTGATGGCCAGGGGGGCTTTCTGGTGAGATATCAAACGCACCCGGGCCGGTTGGAGCTCCTGGAGCCGGCCGTCGAAACGGATGATGTGGGACGGCTGGATTTCAATGAAGGGTCTGGCATGGGCGCACAGTTGAATGGTAACCACCGGGTTTTCGGGGTCATTACTGAAAATATCCCCCTTTTTACAGAACTTATGGAGCCCCGAATAGGGTTCCACCCGGAAAACGATCTTGCCGGTGCCTCCCGGGGGCACCAGGCGATGGTAGTCCACGGCACTGCAGGCGCAATCCAGTTCGATCTTTCTTATCTGCAGGGGGGCGTCCCCGGCGTTAGTAAAAATGAAAACGTGTTCCAGGGGCTGGTCCTCAAAGATGACGCCGATATCATGCACCGGCTGCGGGATTACCAGGCGGGGGGCGGCGGCTGCCGCGGTCACCGGGGCCAGAAAGGCCGCGTTGGCCAGTAGCCCCGCGGCCATCAGGTACAATAAATCAGTCCGCCATCTGGCCATTCACATATTCCTCATCTCTGCCAGGCAGGAAAAAAGCCATTACATGGCGCAATCAGTTATTCGAAACCTGAAAACCTTCTTTTGTGCCTTCCCAGGCATTTTAAGCTATGCCGTTGCCGAAAAATATGCCACTAATTATAGCATCAGAAAAAAATCAGCCAAGCCTGAAAAACCGTTCTCGAAAGGAGATTGCGCCCATGTCCCCCAGCGGCCGCGTGGCCCGGAAAACCCGGGAAACCGATATTGTTTTGGAGATAGAGATAGATGGCTGCGGCAGAGTTGATATCGACTCAGGTATCCCTTTCCTGGACCACATGCTGCACCTGTTTGCAGCCCACGGCTTTTTCGACTTACACCTGAGGGCTAAGGGGGATCTGGAGATCGACGATCACCACACCGTGGAGGACATCGGCATCTGTCTGGGGCAGGCCTTTCGCCAGGCCTTGGAGCAGCGGCCGGAATTCAGGCGCTACGGTTCTGCCCGGACGCCCATGGATGAGGCCCTGGCCCAGGTAACGGTGGATCTGAGCAACCGCCCCTTCCTGGTTTTTAAGGTAACCTTCCCTCCCGGCAGCAGCCGCTTCGACCCCCAACTGGTGCCAGAGTTCTGGCGCGCCTTTGCCCAACACGGAGGTATGACCCTGCATATCGAGGCCCCGTACGGCGACAACACCCATCACCTCATCGAGGCCATTTTTAAGGCTGCGGGGCGGGCTCTGGACCAGGCCTCAAGCCCGGAACCCCGGCTTTCCGGGGCGCCTTCCACTAAGGGAGTGTTGTGAGAGAAGAACTACGTCGGGGGCAACCGGGAGCTGGATTTTTCTATCTTCCCCTTTTGTGTCAAAATATTGACAGGATGGTTTGGCCGGCAGGGAAGAGGAATTCACCCGGCAAGGTATAGGCAGGCTGCTTCCAGCCTTTATCACTCCCGGGGTTGTGCCCCTGCTCTGGCCGCACCTCAGCGTACCGTCTCACAGCCGGGGGGGGGATAGTTCCACAAGGCACCATACACGTGCACCCGGGAAGTTTCCCCGAAATCATCGAAGGCTTTTCCCCCGGCGTGCAACCAGCCCAGCATGCCCCCCTGCAGATTGACCAGGGGAAGCCCCTTGGCCCGCTGTTTCTGGACCACCAGGCCGCTGCGGTAACCGATGGTATCGTAGGCAATGATGGTCTTGCCTTGATAGGACCCGATATCATGTAAATATTCTGTTAAAGAAATGGCTCCAGGCAGCCTGGACACCTGCCGTTCAGCCAGGGGGCGCACGTCCACCAAGACCGCCTGGCCTTCCTGGTGCAGTCGTATGGCCTCGACTGGTGAAATATCCGGGATTTCAGGGAAACATTTCTTATAACTGGCGTATAACTGCTGCACCGCCTCCTTTTTGTGATCAGCGCTAAAGGGCGTCATGGCCCAGCCCAGCCCGGCAAGCATCGTGAGCCCGGCCAGCATTATCCCTAACCTCCACCCCACTTTCCTTGAGTTCGCCGCATCCCCCATGATTAAACCTTTCACTTATTACTTTCTGGCTTGCGTCAATACTTTGACGAAACATATCGCCTTCTTGACGCGGTTAATGTATCGCCCCTGATTTATTGTACCCTAAAAGCATGGTTATCTAAAGAGTTTCCATGAGATAATATTTTCCTGAGATTGGCATATGGATTGCATCTAAGTTAATTACCCAGGGAAATTTAGATAGTTTAAAACATTTCACTAATCTGAATAAAAGCAGGACTTCAGATGTCAGCTTGATAATTAATCCTGGGAAGAGGAAACTTATGACTCCCATGATACCAGCTTCAGGGACGCTCACAACCGAGCAGTTATATGGGCAGGTCAATCTGAAGGCCAGGACAGCCCCCAGGGTCATTGCGGTCACCAGTGGCAAAGATGGGGTGGGTAAATCCAGCATTGTCATCAACTTAGGCCTGGCGTTGGCTCGTTTGGGCCAAAAGGTCATGCTGCTGGATGGTGACCTCAGGCAACCCAGCATCCATTCTCTTTTGGGCTTAACCCCCCGCCACACCATTGCCGATGTCTTTTCCGAGGCCAAAACCCTGGACCAAGTCCTGGTGGCCGGCCCCGAAGGGCTCATGGTTCTTCCGGCTGCGGCTGGCATGGCTGATGTATTCGAGTTAAACCAGGCGCAGAAGATATTTCTCCTGGAGGAATTGGATGCCTTTGCGGGAGAGTTTGATTTTCTGCTGGTGGATACCGGCGCCGGCACCTCGAATGATGTTCTTTACTTCAATCTAGGAGCGCAAGAAAGAATCATGGTGGCTGACCACAAACCGGACTCGGTCATCGAAGCCTATGCCCTGATCAAAGTCCTGGCCACCCGGTTCGGAGAAAAACGCTTTAAACTCCTCTTCAACAAGATTACCCGGTCCGCAGAGGCCCAGCGAGCCTACGAACAATTAACTAAAATAGCCGACCGGTTTTTGAGTGGCTCCATTTCTTTGGAATTTTTAGGCTCCATTCCCAGAGATGCCGCCGTGCCCCAGTCCGCCGGTATGAGCAAGGCCGTGCTGGAAGTCGCATCCCGCTCTCCTGCCAGTGAGGCTTTCAGCGCCATCGCCCGCACCCTGAACTTCCAGGAACCTGATCCCGCCATGGACGGCAACATAAAATTTTTCTGGCAGAGTTTAAACCGACAAGCCCGCGCCAACCTGAACCCCGGAGTTTGCCATGAAGGTCGGCAACGTTGAAAGGAATCTGAATCACATCCAGCTGCAGGATTGGCCGGACAAAATCGACAGCGCCTCCCAGGAACGCCTCGTGCTGCACTATGCGCCTCTGATCAAGTACATCGCCTCACGGTTGGCCATGCGTCTGCCGCCCCATATTTCCCTGGATGATCTGATCAGTTCCGGTATGATCGGACTATTGGACGCCATAAAAAAATTTGATCCCCGAAAGAATATCAACTTCAAGACTTATGCCGAATTCCGCATCAAAGGGGCCATGCTGGACGAACTGCGTTCGCTGGACTGGATACCCCGCTCCATCCGGAAGAAATCCAGCCAGCTGGAAAAGGTCTATACCAGGCTGCAGAAAGAATTGGGAAGACCCGCCGAACCCGAGGAAATGGCCCAAAGTCTGGGTTTAACGATGGAGGAATACTTTCATCTCCTGGACGAAACCAAGGGGATTTCTTTGCTGGACGTGGACACCCTGCGGCGAAGCCTGCCTGAACTGGCCGAAGAAGATCTGTTCGAGATACTGCAAGATGAGTCATCCCGAGATCCCTTTATCTCGGTGCACTTCGCCGAACTGCGGCAGATTCTCATGGAAGCCTTGGATGGGCTCCCCGATAAAGAAAAGCTGTTGATATCCTTGTACTATTACGAGGAGCTGACCATGAAGGAGATCGGTGAGATCATGGGCTACACCGAATCCCGCATCTCCCAAATGCACACCCAGGCTATTTTGCACCTCTTCACCAACCTTACAGAATATTTCCAGAATTCCTAATCCTTGCGCCGGCGGGAAATTCCTGTTATTATCCTCCGGGCCGTCATTCCTCCCTGACCGCGCTCTTTTAAGCCCCCCGGCATTTCCCTTGACTTGGCGGAGTAGTTCAGGAATGATAAATATAAAACCCTAATCGGCCATGATCGTTTAGTTGAGAGGGGCTTACGGATACGCATAAGGCGATAAAGGATGAATCTCGAAACCCTGCGGCGTAGAATTATGGCCGCCCGGAATAAGGCTCCGGTGGACCTGGTGCTCCGGGGCGGCCAGGTAGCGGATGTTTTCCGGGGCTGTTTGGAGCGGGTGGACGTGGCCATGGCTGACGGCATTATCGTCGGTCTCGGTGATTACGACGGGCCCGGACTGGACGTCAGCGGCAAGGTCGTCTGCCCCGGTCTAATTGACGGACACCTGCACCTGGAAAGCACGATGCTGTCGCCCCCGGAGTTTGCCCGGGCCGTGGTTCCCCGGGGTACCACCTCAGTCATTATCGACCCCCACGAAATCGTCAATGTCCTGGGCGTCACCGGCCTGGAGTACATTCTCTCCTTTCATGACCGTTTACCCCTGGACTTATTTGTGATGTTGCCTTCCTGCGTTCCGGCTTCCCCCCTGGAGACCAGCGGCGCCCAGTTCGGCCTGGAAGAACTGTCCCGCTACCGTTCGCACCCCGCAGTCCTGGGCCTGGCCGAGGTCATGAATTTTCCCGGGGTAATAGCCGGGGACGCCGAGATAATGGCAAAACTTTCCCTGTTCCGTCACCGGGTGGTGGACGGTCATGCCCCGCTGCTCAGCGGCAAGGACTTAAACGCCTACCGGGTGGCCGGCATCGGCTCGGATCACGAGTGTACCCTGCTCACCGAGGCCCAGGAAAAGTTGGCCCGGGGCTTCTACCTGATGCTCCGGGAGGGCAGCGCGGCTAAAAATCTGGCCGACCTGTGGCCGGCGGTCACTCCCGCCTCCCTCCGCCGAACGCTGCTGGTCACCGACGACTGCCACCCGGATGATATTTTGCATCAGGGGCATATGGATCGGCTCATCAGGCGAGTTCAGTTTCTGGGAGGAGACCCCCTCGCCGCCCTGACCATGGCCACCTTGAATCCGGCGGAATATTTCCGGCTGCCGCACCTGGGCGCGGTGGCGCCGGGGTATCAGGCCGATCTGGTGGTGCTGAATAATCTGGAGGAATTCGGCGTTGAGAAGGTCTTCAAGCGAGGCCGGCTGGTGGCCGCGGCCGGCAGCCTCGTGGACGAGGTCGGGGCGGCTGCCGAGGCGACCCCGCCCCTGGCCATGCAGGTGAAAGACCTTTCCCTGGCCTCCTTCACCATTCCGGCGGCCGGGGACACCGTGAAGGTCATGAAACTCCTGCCGGACCAGCTCCTCACCGCTCAAGTCCTTGTTTCTACCCCGGCGGTGGACGGGCTGGTGCAGGCCGACCTCGGGCGCGATATCCTGAAACTGGCGGTGGTGGAACGCCACCACGGCACCGGCAACGTGGGGCTGGGGCTGATCCAGGGTTTCGGACTGAGGCGGGGCGCCCTGGCATCTACGGTGGCCCACGATTCCCACAACATCATCGTGGTGGGCACCAATGATGCGGACATGTTGGTTGCCGTAAAACACCTGGTTGATTCAGGCGGCGGGCTGGCGGTGGCGGCCGGGGGTGAGATCGTGGCGGCTTTACCTTTGCCCATCGCCGGGCTGATGAGTCCGGAGCCCCTGGCCCAGGTGGCGGGACGCTACGAAGCGGTGACCCAGGCAAGCCGGGCTTTGGGGGCAGCCATGGCAAGCCCCTTCATGACCTTATCTTTCCTGGCGCTGCCGGTTATTCCGGCCTTGAAATTGACCGACCGGGGTCTGGTGGACGTCAATCGCTTCACCTTTGTCCCCCTTTTCGGCCCGGATTGATTATCTGTCATGAAAAGTTCAAGGTTCAAAGTTCAGTGTAGGGTGGGCACTGCCCACCCTACATTCTGAAACTCCCCCGCCATGGCCGCTAAGCTGGTTTACGCCGATTCCCAGGGCCGCATTTACGATCACCCCTACCTGCACCTGGCCGGACGCAGCGGTTGGGACTTTCACCGCGTCCCGGAAAAAGAACTGATGCCCTTACCGCCGGGGAGCGATCTGTTTGTCCTGCCCGGCCGTCAGGCGGTGGGCTATGACCCCCGCCGGCGGCGTTTTGTGACTGCGGGGGAGGTTCCCGGCCAGGCCGGGGAAGCTCAGGCCGTGGCGGCTTTCATGGCTCCGGCCCACACCATGAATTACCTGGCCGCGTACAAAACCACTCCAGGCTCCCCGGTCCTGCCCCTCTTTGCCTATACTGCCGTGGGGTGGAAAGACGGCCGCTTCTGGGTGGCCGGCTGGCGCAGCGATCCTGACCGGCGCCAGGATCTGGGCCAGTTCGACTGTGCCGCCATCGAACAGGGAGTTAAGTCCAGGCTGGCCCGGTATCCCGGTAACCGGCTGCTGCAACACCTGTCCGGGTGTGCCCTGACTACCGGATGCCCCGCAGCCAGAAATCTCTTCCTGGGCCGCTGGGAGGCCCCTTTGCCCTCCTCCCCGGTCTGCAATGCCAGGTGTCTGGGATGCCTGTCGGAGCAGGAAAACAGCCCTTTCCCAGCTCCCATGAGGCGTCTGACTTTTGTGCCCCGCCCGGAAGAGATCGCCGAAGTGGCCGTACCTCACCTGCAGCAAGCGCAACACCCGGTGGCCAGCTTCGGACAGGGGTGCGAAGGCGAGCCCCTCCTCCAGGCGGGGACCCTCGTGGAGGCCGTGAAATTGATCCGCCGACAGGTTTCCCGGGGCACACTTAATCTGAATACCAACGCCAGCCGGCCGGAAGCAGTAGTCGGGCTGGTGGAGGCCGGCCTGGATAGTATGCGGGTGAGTCTCAACAGTGCCCGCCCCCATTATTATGCCGCCTATTTTCGGCCGCACGGCTATGGCTTGCAAGAAGTCAGAACCGCCATCCAGGCGGCCAAGTCCGGTGGGGCCCGGGTGGCCCTGAACTATCTCATTTTTCCCGGCGTCAGCGATGTGCCCCCGGAAGTGGCAGCCCTGGAAGAACTTATTGCCAGCACCGGCATCGACCTCCTGCAACTGCGCAATCTCAACATTGACCCGGATTACTACCTGCACGGGATGAAATTTCCCCCTAACCAGAAACCCATGGGGGTCAGGAACATGATCAATCGTTTGCACAAAGCCTTTCCCTCCCTCCGTTTCGGGTATTTCAACCCACCCTGGCGGGACGAGAAAGCTGTCGATCCAGCCCTTGTTTAAAGGAAAAGTTTGTCTTTTCAGGTTTTTTGGCATAAAATAAATACATAGGCGTTCAGCTACCAGTTTCTTGCCATAAAGGCAGCCACCATGAGCCTGATTTTAACCGGAGCCGAAATCCTCCAGATTCTTGACATGGACCTGGCCCTCAAAGCCGCGGAAGATGCCTTCCGGGCCCATGGCGAGGGGCGGGTCAACATGCCCCCCAAATCCTACCTGCAAGTGGCTCGAGGCGATTTTCGGGCCATGTATGGCTCTCTGACCTTGGAAAAAGAAATCTGCGGCCTCAAATGGGTCAATGTGCATCCTGACAATCCCCAGCGCGGCCTGCCCACGGTCATGGCCAAGATTATCCTCAACGACCCGGAGACCGCCCTGGAGCTGACCGACATGGACGGGACTTATATCACCAACTACCGTACCGGTGCGGCCGGAGGGCTGGCCGCCCGTTATCTGTCCCGGCCCGAATCCTCCTCTCTGGGCCTCATCGGCGCCGGGGTCCAGGCCCGGATGCAGATGGCGGCCATTATGAAAGTACGACCAATCCGCCAGATTGTCATTTATAACCGCACGCTGGCCCGGGCCCAGGCCCTGCGGGAGGAGCTATCCTCCAGGTATGACGCCACGGTGACCGTGGCGGACAATCCCCAGGAGGCCGTGGCCGGAAAGGACATTGTCATCACCGCTACGGCCAGCACCGCACCGTTGATAAAAGCTGAGTGGATCATTCCCGGGACCCATATCACCGCCATCGGGGCCGACGCGGCCGGCAAGCAGGAACTCGACCCCGACCTGGTCTCAAAGGCCAAGGTTTTTGTGGACGACTGGGCCCAGGCACAGCATTCCGGGGAAATCAATGTGGCAGTGGCGGTAGGACGCTTTCGGCTGGACCACCTCAGCGCCACTTTAGGAGAAGTGGTGGCGGGCAAGAAACCCGGCCGGGTAGATTCCCAGGAGATCACCCTGTTTGATTCCACCGGCCTGGTGATTCAGGATTTGGCCCTGGGGACAGCCGTTTATCAGTTGGCCCAGGAGCGGGGTCTGGGAGAATATAAGGAATTTATTCCGGGTTTGCCGCCCAAATAGCCGGTTATTATTCGACATCTTTGTGCTGGTGGCTCCCGGCACAGCGCTGGCAGAGATGCCCCGTGGGGGTGACTTTATGCAGGCCCTCCACCACTATGGCCCCGCAGCTTTCACAAATTCCCAAAATATTCGGGACGCCCCGGCCGCCTAGATGATTGGGTGCCTGGGGCGTTGCTTTGGAGCGTTGCCAGAGACGTTGTATCTGTCGCCAGAAAAAAAGCATAAGCATACTATGCCCCAGGTTGCCCCAAGATGCAACCACCCCCAACGGCTGCACCCCGACGATCTCGGATACGAGGTTATTATAATGACACTGCTGGCATATTCAATGTAAACTGCAACTAACCGCTTTCGCACCCATTGTAAGCTTAGTTGCCTTATAGATCTGATAACTGGTAACAGAAAACCGAAATCGATAGAACAGAATCCGAGGAGACGGCATGAAACGACACTCGCACCGAGGTCACCACGAGCACCGGGAAAAAAGAGACTTCGCCAAGATGGCCATTTCACTGGACCATAATTATGCCATGGCTGAATTTATCGGTGACCTAAAAGGCATTACCTCGGAGGAGTTGGAAGCATTAGCCCCGGATATGGCCCAGGTGGACCAGCAGCTCAAGGCCTGGCGGTCCCAGGGCAGCACCGGTTTTTTTGATCTGCCCTATGACGACACCACGGTCCAGGAGATCAAAGGACTGGCCAAACAGCTCAAAGAATGGCACCATGACCTGCTGGTCCTGGGGATCGGCGGTTCAGTCCTGGGGGCCCGGGCCCTGCACCAGGCTCTCCGCCCCCCGGCCCATAACCTGTTTTCCCTGGGGGAGAGGCATTACCATACCCGCTTCTTTGTGGCCGACACCATCGAACCGGACAGTTTCTACGGCCTGCTGCATGGCCTGGAGTTGCAGCGCACCTGCGTTAATGTTATATCCAAATCAGGGGAGACGCCTGAGACTACAGCCCAATTCCTTTTTGTTTACAACCTGCTGAAGGGTCGCCTGGGAGCCGATAAGATGCGGTCGCGCTTTATTGTCACCACCGATCCGGAACAGGGCCATTTATGCCGCCTGGCCAAACAGGAGGGCCTCCACATCCTAAGCGTGCCTCCCAACGTGACTGGCCGCTTTGCGGTGTTCTCGCCCGTAGGTCTCTTCCCCGCGGCCATGGTGGGGATCGATATCGAGGATTTATTGGCCGGGGCCCGGTGCATGGACCAACGCCTGCAGGAGACTCCGCTGGCCGATAACCTGGCCTATCGCCTGGCAGCCCTGTACTTTCTGGCCTTTCGGCGTAAAGGATGCGATATTCAGGTATTCATGCCCTATGCCGCCAGTCTGGCCGGGATAGCAGACTGGATCTGCCAGCTGTGGGCTGAAAGCCTGGGTAAAAAAAATGCCGTGGACGGCAGCCCGGCCTCGGCCGGACCGACCCCGGTGCGGGCCGTAGGGACCACGGATCAGCATTCGCAACTCCAACTTTACCTGGAGGGTCCGGCGAATAAGCTCATCACCTTCCTGGAAGTGGAGAAATTTCAACATGCCATGACTATTCCGTCCTGCGGCGTCGAGGAAATGAATTATCTGGAGGGCCGCTCGCTGGCCGAACTGCTGGCCGTCGAAAAGCAGGCCACGGCTTTGCAGCTCATGAAGCATGGCCGCCCCAGCCTGACCCTCAAGCTCCCGGAAATCAACCCCTTTACCATCGGTCAGGTGCTGTATCTGTTGCAAGTCACCGTTGCGGCCCTGGGGGTCTTGTTAAACATCAACCCCTTGGATCAACCGGGGGTGGAAAGTGGGAAACAGGCAACTTATGGCCTGCTGGGGCGGCCTGGATATGAAGCCTGGGGTCAGGAAATCGCCGACACCCCCCTACCCCTGGGAAAGTATATGATCTAACCCTTCGCCCTCGGGTAATTTTCCCAGGGCGGACCGGATCGCAGGAACAATGTTTCGCAGCCTCAAATATACCTGGCGGCCGGATCGCCAGGACCTGGAAACCTTCCGGTTGGTAAAGTTTTTTACCTTGACCGGATTCATCGTCATCGCCCTGTTCACGGCCTTTCTGACCCTGTTCGTGGCGGACCGCCTCCAGGAAATGGCTCTCAAGAAAAGCGAAGATTATGCCTCCCTGTTGGCGGCCAATCTTAATCACCAGGTTTTTCAGCAATTTGTCTTACCCGCGGCCATCCGCTTTCAGGGGCGCATCCAGATCAGCGAGCCCACCCAGTACGAGTTGCTGGATACGGTGGTACGCAATACTATTCACGGCTTTCATGTCCAACAGGTAAACATCTACGACCAGCGGGGGGACCTGGCCTACAGCACCGATCCCATTGAACTGGGCAGAAATTATCTCAGCGTCCCCGAAGTAAAAATGTCCCTGGAAAACGGCGAACGGAACGTCCGTCTGGTCGTCCCCAAGTATATGCTCCTCAATTTATTCTTCCAATTCCATAAGGAGAAATTTCTTAAAACCTTTAACCCGCTGCGGCTGGAGAGCCTGGAGATCAGGCTCACCCCGGAACTGGGTCCGGTAATCGGCGTCTTTGAAATTACCCAGGATATTTCCCATGACATGATCGAGATCGGCAAGTTCCAGCTCATGCTCATCGCCACCCTGGTGGCGCTCATGGGCCTGCTCTTCATGGTGTTGCGCCAGATCGTCAAAAAAGCCGAGTCGATTCTGGAACGCCGCCAGGAAGAACAGAAAGAGCTTCAGGCCCAGTTGGAGCTGGCGGAAAGGCTGGCGGCCCTGGGGGAGATGGTGGCCGGGGTGGCCCACGAGATCCGCAACCCCCTGGGAATCATCAGCTCCACCGCCGAACTCCTGCGCAAACGGCTGGAACACAGCGAAGGCGACAGCCGCCTGGCCCAGATCATCGAAGAGGAAGTCAACCGCCTGAATCAGACGGTGACCGAATTCCTGGATTTTGCCCGACCCCGGGAGCCCAATTTGCAGACCTGCGACGTGGAGGGCGTTCTGGAGCGCAGCCTGGAATTTTTACGACCGGAGATCGACCGGCATAATATTTTTCTTAACCGCCAGTATAATCGCAACGGCCATCCCCTGCTGGTGGACCCCGACCTCCTGTACCGGGCTTTTCTCAATATTTTGATTAACGCCATCCAGGCCATGCCCCAGGGGGGCCAGCTGACGGTGACCACGGATCCGGGGCCCCAGGGCAAGGGCGCCAGGATAGTCATTCAAGACACCGGCGAGGGCATAACCTCGGAAAATGCCAAAAAGATATTTAACCCCTTCTTCACCACCAAGGACCAGGGGAGCGGTCTGGGTCTTTCCATTGTTAAAGGGATCATTGAAAGCCACCAGGGCCAGATTACCATTGAAAGCAATTTTGGAAAAGGAGCCAAGGTAAGCATCGTGCTGCCCGAAATGGAGGCGTAACTTTCCCAGTACCGCTCAGATCGGCTGGCCACCGGGCCAGCCCCTGGAACTGAATCCTATGGATGCAATTTTAGTTGTTGACGACGAAAAAAACTATCTCCTGGTCATGGAGGCCTTGTTTGCCGGGGCCGGCTATGAGGTGTTCACCGCCTACAGCGGCGAGGAAGCCCTGGAAATAACCCGGCGAAACGACCTGGATTTAGTCATCACGGACATGAAAATGCCCCGCCTGAGCGGCATCGAACTCCTGGAACAGCTCAGACAGGTGTATCCGGATCTGCCGGTGGTTATGATGACCGCTTACGGCACGGTGGAAAAGGCCGTGGAGGCCATGAAAAAGGGGGCCTTTGATTATATTTTAAAGCCCTTTAAAAATGAGGAAATCCTCCTCACCGTGGCCAAGGCCCTGGACCTGCGGCGCCTGCTCACCGAAAACCGCCGGCTCCGCCAGGACCTGGAGCAGCGCTACCGGTTCGAGAATATCGTGGGCAACAGCAAGGCCATGCAGAGCATCTTCGCTATGGTGGAAAAAGTGGCCCAGACCCGGGCCACTGTCCTCCTTTCAGGGGAAAGCGGCACCGGCAAGGAACTCATCGCCCGAGCCATCCACCATCGCAGCCCGAGAAGCCAGGGGCCGTTTATCTCCGTCAATTGCGGCGCCCTGACGGAAACTCTGCTGGAAAGCGAACTTTTCGGCCATGAAAAAGGGGCGTTCACCCACGCCGTGGCCATGCGTAAAGGCCGCTTCGAACTGGCGGAAGGCGGCACCCTGTTCCTGGACGAAGTGGCGGAAATGTCCCCTTCCCTGCAGGTCAAACTCCTGCGGGTGCTCCAGGAAATGGAATTTGAACGGGTGGGCGGCGCCAAAACCATCCGGGTGGACGTTCGGGTGGTGGCCGCCTCCAACCGGGAGCTAAAAACCGAAGTGGAGGCCGGCAATTTCCGGGAGGACCTGTTTTATCGGCTCAACGTGGTGCATCTGCACATGCCGCCCCTGCGCCAGCACTCCGATGATATCCCCCTGCTGGTAACCCATTTTATCCAGAAGTATGCCCGCATCAATAATAAAGAAGAAGTAAGCATCGACCCCGAGGTTATGAAAATCCTCCTGCGCCACC
>VGSX01000020.1 GCA_016874895.1 Deltaproteobacteria bacterium | reverse complement strand
CCCCCGGGTGGGGGCCCCCCGCACCCTGTTCTGGCAGGCCGGCTACACCCCCACCACCGCGGACCTGCAGGCGGTGGCCAACTATACCCCGGCGGGCCTGGTGTTGTCCGCCAACCAGCGGTCAGTTGGCAACGCCCTGAACTCCCTGGCGCCATCTGCAAACGGCGGCGACCTGCTGACGGTCCTGAACACTATTAACGCCCTGACCACCAACGCCGGGGTGGCCGCAGTGTATACGGAAATCTCCCCGGCCAAGTATGCCGCCCTCTCGACCATGAACTTTCCCATCACCCATCTCAATCCTCTTGCAATGCTGCCATCTTGAAACCGCGCTCGCTAAAATGCCGGTCCACGCTGAAGGCCGTGTCGATCTCTTCGGCCTCCATGATTTCGAAACTAAGGCAGTCGGTAAGGCTGAGGCTGCGGCTCCTTTCCGCCTGCAAGCGCTGCAGGGCCCGGGCGTGCCAGGTCTCATCCACCCAGACGACTTCCAGCAGCGGCATAAATTTGTGGTTGAAGTCAAAGACGGCTTCCAGACTAACCCGGCGTTGCAGCAGCGTTAGGGTTTCCAGCAGCACGTAAGAGCTGGTCAACAGCCTGGCCCGTTGTTTCATGAGGTCCTCAAAATTGGCTTTGGCGGCGGCATGCCCGAGGTCGTTCCTGACCAGCAGGGCGAACAGGGCTGAGGTATCGGCGAAAATCAGCATGCCCCAAAGTCCTCCTCCAGGTAGCGGTCGTGGTTGCCGGCAATATCCGTTCTGCCTGCCTCATATTTGCCGATTATCGCTGCAGCACGGCGGTAATCCCGGCGATTGTCGGGTTGCTGTGCCCTTAAAAACTGGTCCAGGGCCTTGCGGATGATGGCCGCGATGGATTCGTTGGAGGCGTGCGCCAGTTCTTTCAACTGCGCCGCCTGCTCTTCGGTCAATTGAATCTGCGTCCGTACCATGGCAATTTACTCCATCATGTTATCATTTTTATATATTATGATAATATTCAAAACCCAGTCCTGTCAATCCGACTCACAAAGCGGCCAGCACCGCCACCATCGAGCCTGTAGCCAAATAAGGCGTTGGATCTGGGTTACTAAATAACCCTTGATCTATTGATTGCTTTGGGAATATAATGCGGCAATTTTTCAATTAGGGCTCCTCACCAGGGAGGTAACCATGCGAGCCTCGTTATTTTTTCTTATGCTCATCGTTCTTATTTCTGTGGTGGCTTGCTCTGATGTCAGGCAGGAAAAAGCGGTGGTGGTTTACGCCTCAGTGGATCAACACTATGCCGAGCCTGTCATCCGGAAATTTTCCCAGCAGACCGGGATCAAAGTCCTGGCGGTTTACGATGTGGAGGCCGCCAAGACCACCGGCATGGTGAATCGCCTGGTGGCGGAAAAATCCCGGCCGCAAGCTGATGTCTTCTGGAGCGGAGAGTTCGTCCAGACCCTGCTCCTGAAAGACAAAGGGCTGCTGACCCCTTATATCTCCCCCTCGGCACAAGACATTCCCGCCACTTTTAAGGACCCGGAGGGTTACTGGACCGGTTTCGCCGGCCGGGCCCGGGTGCTTTTGGTCAATAACCGGGGGTTGCCGCCAGGCCAACGCCCCGTCTCCCTGTTCGATCTCCTCGATTCTACCTTACCCGGGTCGCAGGTGGGGCTGGCGTATCCCCTTTTTGGCACTACCCTCACCCATGCCGCGGCCCTGTATGCTTACCTGGGACCGCAGCAGGGGAAAGCCTTTTTTGAACATATCAAGGAACGCGGTCTGCGACTGGCTGAGGGTAATGCCACTGTGAGGGATCTGGTGGTGCAGGGCCAACTGCTCATCGGTTTGACGGACACGGATGACGCCTGTGCGGCAATACAGCGGGGTGCGGGGGTGACAGCGATCTTTCCCGATCAGGAAGGCATGGGCACCCTGATTATTCCCAATACGGCGGCACTGGTGGCCGGCGGTCCCCACCCGCAGGAAGGACGCGCCTTCATTGATTTTCTGCTTAGTATAGAAGTGGAAAACCTGCTGGTGGCTTCGGGCTGGTGCCTGGCGCCCTCGCGTCCGGTGACGGCGGAGCCCGTCTGCTTCAAGGATAGCGCCATTAAGGGCATGGATCTGCATCTTGAGCAGATTTATCAGCACTTGCCCCAGGTACAACAGGACATGCGGGAGCTGTTCCTGCGTTAATGGCCGGCCACCCTGAAACAGCACCTTTGCGACCGCGCTGGGGGGGATTATCGGTCAGCCTCGATCTGGGACACCGGGGCGCGCTTTGCCTCGGGTTCGCCCTCGTCATGGGACCTTTTCTGGTCTTATGGTATCACCTGGGGCTGGCCGTGGGGAGCGGTCAGGCCGATTGGTTGTGGCTGGCAGTCCCCCTGGGTCGGCGCTGGCTGTTGCTAGTCAGAAGCGTGGGGTTGGCCGTGGGAGTGGCCGGGGTGGGCACGGCCCTGGGGGTGCTCGCGGCCTTGGTTTTATGGCGCTGGCACCGGGGGGTGCTGGCATATCTGAGGTGGTTGCCGCTGATGCTGCTGCCCGTGCCCTTTTGTGTTCAGGCCCTGGCCTGGTGGACCCTGGCGGACGCGGTGAATTTTCTTTTGGCGTGGTTGGGTCTGGGGGCAATTCCCTTCCAGGGCGGCCTGGCGGCCTGGTGGGTGCAGGTGATGGCCCTGTTACCGCTGGCTGTGGGACTGGCCCTGGTCGGACTGGAAACAGTGGACCCGAAACTCATCGAGGCGGCCCGGCTCAGCCGTGGCGATGTGGTGGTTTTCAGACGGATCATCCTGCCCCTGGCGGCTCCGAAGATTCTGGCCGGCGCCGGTTTCTTGTTTCTCCTGAGTATCACTGATTATAGTGTGCCCTCACTGTTCCAGTACCAGGTCTATGCTTTGGAGATTTTTGCCGAATTCAGCGCCAGTCACGAGCCGGCCAGGGCACTGGCCCTGTCTCTGCCGTTGCTGCTGGTGACGGGTGCAGTTGTGGCGGCGGCCATTGCCGGGCTGCGGGATTCCCTCCAGCCCCCGGCCTGGACCATCACGGCCTGGGAGAGGCCGCCGGTTTGGCCCCGGTATTTCAGGGCGGGGCAATATGGCGCCCTGGGTCTGCTCCTGGGCCAATTAGCCCTTTTGCTTCTGGGTTTGGGTCTCTCCGCCGGAGGCGGGAGCAGGATGGTGGACACCGTCTGGTCTGCGGCTCCAGAAATTACTTACAGCCTGTGGGTGGCAGGCCTGAGCACACTTCTGGGTCTGGCTCCGGCCCTGGCCGTGGCCCGGGAGCTTAATCAGGATAAGGCGGCGAGGCTGTTCTGGTGGCTGCTGATCGCCGCGACCCTGGCCCTCCCGGCGCCCCTGGTGGGCATCGGCCTCATTGCCTTGAACAGCAGCCCCTGGTTTCCCTGGTTTATGGTTGAGGCCGGCCTCATGCCGGTATGGGCCGATCTCAGCCGTTTCATCCCGTGGGTTGCCCTCGTGCTGCTGGTCCAAGTGAAGTCCCAGGATCCCCTCTGGTTTGAAGCCGCCCGGATATTGCAGACGAGCCGCTGGCAGACCTGGCGCCAGGTGACATTGCCGATTTTAGCGCCGGGACTGCTGGCCGGAGCGGGTTTGGGCTTCATGCTGTCCCTGGGTGAACTGGGGGCCACCCTGCTGGTGGCGCCGCCGGGGCGGGCCACCCTGGTCATGAGAATATACAACTACCTGCATTACGGAGCCGCAGACACTGTTGCCGGCCTCTGCCTGGTTCTGGCCCTTACCGTGCTTGTGGCCGGCTGTGGGGCAGCCTTGACTCTGGCGGCCTGGTTCCGCCTGCTGCCCAAGCATCACAGGTTAAGGATTTAAGCCTGAGCAGGCTGCCGGTCAGGTTCGAAAAATTCCGGGAAGTTTTAAGTATTACGTTCTGTTACCGTTACCAAAAATAGAGGAGCTTTCTGGATGAATGAAATTTCGCCGACAATAGTTCTCTCTGGTCTGATAGTGGTCCTGATCTGTGTGGCGGGATATTTTATCAAGATTCGCCGCCGGCGGCAGCGCATAGCTGCGGGGGCGTATGACCGACCGACCATGACGGCGGTTGCCTCCGGTTGCCCTGTCTGCGGCGCCCCTCAGAGCCCGGGGATGCACTTTTGTGAGCAGTGCGGTGCTCGGCTGGAACCCCCGGTTGCCCCCTCCAGCTGTCCCGGTTGCGGCAATCGGGTCACCCCGGGGGAACGGTTCTGCGAGCAGTGCGGCACGGCCCTATCCCGCTAAACCCAGGAGGAGAATGACATGGCCTTAAGCCTCGAAAAAATTCACCGACTGTTGACGGCGCGCCTGGAACCCGGGGAAACGCTTCTGGCCATGGTCAACACCCGGGAAGAAACCCATAAACTGGCCCGCGTCGCCCTGGCCGGCGTGACCCCCACCTCGGCGGCGGAATATTTTATGGGCCTTACCCCTCATCGGATAATCCTCCTTTTTCACAATATTTTTACTGGCATCCTCAAACCTCGGGGTGTTTCAGGCTTTGGCCTGCATGACATCGCTGATGCCAGTTTCGAAGTCGGCCAGGGCGACGCCCGGCTGATATTCCTGCTCCGGGACGGCAAAAACCGGTTGTTCATCTGCCTGGACCAGCCTCCGGGCAACCTTGTGCAGGCCCAGCAGTTCTGGGGACAATTGGAAAATCTGCGGCGCCAGGTCGGATTTCAGGGAGCTCCGGGCGCCGCCTGGCCCCCGCCGCCTTTGCCGCAGCCTCGGGCTGTGGGGAGTCTGCCCGCTGGGCTAAGCTGCTCCGGCTGTGGCCGAGCCATCCCGACGGGGAGCAGGTTCTGTGAACATTGCGGCGCCCCGGTGGCTCAAGTCCCCCGGCAGTGCCCCAGGTGCGGCCACAGCCCCGCTCCCACCGCCAGGTTCTGCAGCCGATGCGGCGCGCCCCTGGCGGTTTAGGGGGCAGTCAGCAGTGGTCCGGGGTAAGGGGTCAAAGGCCAGGGGGCGGCCAGATCTGCTATGATCCAAGTGGTTGAACTCAGCAAAGGCTACGGGACAGTGGCCGCGGTGGCGGGAGTTTCCTTTACCGTGCCGGCCTTGGGGACTCTGGCCGTTCTGGGGCCGTCCGGGAGCGGCAAGACCACCCTGTTGCGGCTTCTGGCCGGACTGGACCTTCCGGACGCGGGTGAAATTTACCTGGATGGCCGGTTGGCCAGCCGTCCGGGCTGGGCCCTGGAACCTCATCGCCGGGGCTTGGGCTTTCTTTTTCAGACCCCGGCGCTGTGGCCGCACCTGACGGTGGCCCAGAATATTCTGTTCGGTCTGTATAAATCGCCCAAAAAAGCCGCCCAGGAGAGGTTAGAGGAGCTTTTGGAGCAGATGTCCCTCACCGCGCTGGCCCGGCGTTACCCTTACCAGATTTCGGGGGGCGAAGCTCGGCGGGTAAGCCTGGCCCGCACCCTGGCGCCCCGCCCCCGCCTGCTGCTTCTGGATGAACCCCTGATCAACCTGGACCCGGAATTGAAGCATCATCTATTGCAGCTTATTAAGACCACGGTGACAAAGAGTCGGGGCACCCTGATTTATGTGACCCATGATCGCCAGGAGGCCGCAGCAGTGGTCGAAGATTTTCTTTTTCTGGACCGGGGCCGCATAGTCCAACGCCTGGAGGCGGTTTGAACCGGGGGACGTTTTATCAAGAGGCCGACCCGGAGAGAACAGGCCGCTCTCTCTGGGGCTTCTGGTTAATCGCCCTGGCGCTGGCCGGGCTGGTAATTGTGCTGATTCAAGTAAAGTTCCGGTCGCCGGAAGTTGGACAGCCTCTGCCGGGCTGGCGCACCATCCGGCCGCCTTACGATGTCATGGCCCTGGCGATCCAGGGTGACGTAGTATGGGCCGGGGGCCGGGATGGTCTGGTCGCAGTGGACCGTCGCACCGGGGATTTGCTGCCCTTGCCGGACGATTCACCGGTCAGGCGCTATGTGCGGGACATTCGGCTAGATCGCCGGGGCGTTTTGTGGGTCGGCCACCAGGATGGTCTCAGCCGGTATGCCCAGGGCCAGTGGCGGCGGTTCACCCAGGCCGACGGCCTGCCTTCCGGGCCGGTGACGGCGCTCTGGGTGGACCAGAACGACAGTGTTTGGATCGGGGGCGAGAGGGGAATTAGCCGTTATGACGGCCGTTCCTTCACCACCTTGGCCCATGCTGACGGCCTAGGTTCTGCCCCGGTGGATGTCGTCTACCAGACCAGGGACGGGGCCATGTGGTTCGGTTCGGGCTCACCGGTGCGGGGAGGGCTGTCTCGATTCGACGGCCAAAAGTGGCAAACCTTCACCACGGAAAACGGTTTGCCGCATAACTCGGTGCATGACCTCCTGGAAGACCGCACCGGATCCCTGTGGGTGGCCACCGGCTTTGCCCAGCACGGCGGCGCCGCCCGCCTGGACTTAAAAGGGTGGACCCAGCTGACCCGTCGGGACGGCTTGGCCGGCGAAATGGTGCGCTCCCTGTTCGAAGACCGGGACGGACGGCTCTGGTTCGGTTCCGAATTCGACGGGGTGGCGGTGCTGGAGGGCGCTACCTGGCGGATTCTGACCCCCCGGGAAGGGTTGGCAGGCTGGGAAGTAAAAAAAATGCTCCAGGATGATGACGGGGTCTACTGGCTCGGAACAGATAAAGGATTAACCATTATTGACAGCTTGAATGCCACAATCGGCAAGTGAGGGTCATAACGCCGGGCAGCTGTAAGGCAGTGTATTTCGGCTTGACTTTTTAGCTTAAGCAGGTAAAAATCATGATATTGATATTAAAAACATCAGAATATTAAACGGCAGTTGGGTTGAAAGGACACCATTAACAAAAGTAATAACGTTTAAAGTTACTTAGTTCTATCCCGATCAATGGAATTACTTTTAAAATAACTTAAATAAAAGCGCAGTTTTTTTCACCTGTCACATTCCGTTTTTATACTTGGTCATCCGAGGCCAGGAAGGGTGCCCCGGCAGATCTTCTCTGTCTCGAGGAGAGCCTCATGGACCCTCAAGAGCTGGAAGTCCGTTACCGCCACCTGGTGGCGGCCCACCGCAACGGCAGTCTCTCCCAGGAAAAATTTCTGCAAGCCTGTCAAGAGCTGCGTCTCCAGGACCAGCAGGGCATCTGGTGGACCATTGAGGGAGCCAGCGGGGCTTGGCTGTACTATGATGCCAGCCGTAGCGCCTGGCTGCCGCCCGCCGACGGCCGCGGCCCGGCGCCCCAGGCAGCCTCGCTCCCAGGATTGCCGGGGGCGGATACTTCGGGAATTGTCCAGGCAGCGGCGGTCATTGTCTTGAGTGCGGTTCTGTCCTTTGTCTTGTGGACTCCTTTCAGTTGGCTGCCCCGGATATTCCTTGCTCTGGTGCCGCCGGGCAATTGCAGCATGTACATGTATCGGGAGGGTACTCCGGAAATGTACCTGTGCTCCGCCATGATTGCGGTTTTCATCCTGCTGGTCCCCCTGCTCACCGCGCTTTGCGTTTTTCTGTTGCGCCGGCAACTGGCCGGCCTGATGGCCCGTAACCTCACGAAATTGCCGGAAGGGGTGCGGTTTCTGGTGGCTCCGGCCCTGTCCACCCTGTTCTTCGTCATCGTCTGGGCCGGAGCGCATTACCAGACCGGGGGACATACCGGCTTTGTCCCTCAGAAAGCCTTTCCAGCCCTCATCGGGTTGTTCACTTTTCTTACCGGACGGTATGGCCCGGAGGTGCAGCGCTCTTTGAGCGGGTTTTTCGCCGGCCGGGATAAGGTGCCCAAGTTTCTCCGGATAGTGGCCGTGGTGCTGGTTCCCACCCTCCTGGCCCTGGTGATCACCAACCAGAGGCGGGTGACGGACCCTGCCCTGAAAGAGCAGTTGG
This sequence comes from Deltaproteobacteria bacterium, assembly GCA_016874895.1. Taxonomy (GTDB): domain Bacteria; phylum Desulfobacterota; class Desulfobaccia; order Desulfobaccales; family Desulfobaccaceae; genus Desulfobacca. The sequence goes on along the minus strand of VGSX01000020.1, from coordinate 15,045 downwards.
TGGTGCTGGTGGGCCTGGTCATGGGGTACTTAATGCTGGTGCCGCGTTCAGGGGACCTGCTGGCCGGAATCAAGGGCCTGATGGCCAGAAAGGGGCAGCAGCCATAAACCGGTCAGCCTCTGAAACAGCCGCCGAGTCCCATCCGCGCCCTAACCCACCTGAGCCCGGAGGAATTGCGGAGCCCCGCCGACGCCTGCCTGAGGCGGTATTCGCTGCGGCCCTGGCCGCCCTGGTGCTGGGGGCCGGGGCGGGATATTTCTGGGGCGTTATGCCCCTGGCCTACATGGTGTCGGTGGCGGCCATGCCCCTGGGTCTACTCCTGGCCGGCGCCATCCTCTGGGGGCGGGGGCAGGACTATAACCTGCACCGGCTCTGCGGCGTCCTCCTGGGGGGCGTGTTCTGGGGTCTGGTGGCCACCCTGGTCTACGATCTCTATCGACTGCTCATAAAACTCCTCCTGGCCCTGCCCTTCGACCCCTACCGGGTGCAGCCGGTTTTCGGGCATATTATCACCGGGCTGCCCGCTTCCCATTCCCTGGCCCTGTTTTTGGGATGGGGCTATCACCTCTGGATGGGCATTCTCTTGGGAATGATGTTCGCTCTGGTGCGGCCCCGGGGCGGGGCCCTGGCCGGCCTGGTGTTTGTGATGCTGATTCAGGTGGTAAGACTGGCGGCCTATCCGAGCGTGCTGCAGGCCAGTTGGGAGGATCAGGAGTTTGTGGCCAATGGGATTATTGGCATGGGGCTCTGGGGGGTGGTGTTGGGGACAGGCTTGCGTACCTGGAGGTGGCGTGATGCGTAGCAGCGGTATTCGCCTTTTGATGGCCGCATTGCTGGTGGTCCTGCTGGCCGGGAGCCTCGGGGCCCATGACTGCTCCAGCCCGGCGGACTGCGAAGAGACCGCGGGCTACAATGCGGTCCTGGCCATTGTCGGGGGAATCATGGGCATTTTGGCCAGCCTGCTGGGGCCATTGCTGTCCGGGGCTACGGGGTTTCTCCCGTCGGGAGTGGGATGGGGAGGGCAGGTCCAGGAAAGTCCCGTGGTGCCGGTGGGCCTCGGGCCAACCATAAAAGATGAGTATGGTGACCCCCTGGTGAACTGGAGTCCGGATTATGAAGCAGGCAGAGACGACTATCCGGGCAGACCCGGGGATGTCTGGTACGACGGACGTTGGGTGGACCCCAAAGACGCCCAGAAATATATTGATCAGGAAATTGCCAACAATAAATGGTTTGAACAACAACAACAAAAGTTCCTGGAGGAATGTAGGAAAAGTAATCAGGATTGGTTCAGAGATGACCTGCTCAAATTGCAACAGGACATCCGTGACAGCGAGAGGGCCTGGAACGAATTGGAAAAAGTCCAGAAGTACGCCCTGAAGCATGATTATCCCGAACTTTGGGAGGCTGCCAACAAGAACGCCATTAACCCGGATGGCTCCGTCAACCAGGATTATGTGGACAAGCTGAAAAATATCCTGGGCAATAAGATTACCCGGGACAACCTGCCGGAAGAGATGTTTCAACCCAACTTCTGGGGAGACTTTACCTCTGGTATGTGGAACGATACTGCGGCTGGGGTGGATTACGTCGCCCACAACCCCTTCATACGCATCGGCGCTGGTTTTGCCACCGGGGGATCCTCAGAAGTCTTCTTCCAAAGCTATGCTGCCTGGGATGCCATGAAAGAGGCGGCTTTGGGGGCAGAGGCGGCGGGACAGGAGTTTGGCGTCCTGGATGCGTTAAAAGTGGGGATGAAGCAACTGGGCGAGGAAAATCTGCCCCTCAATACCATCCAGACCCTGGCGGACCCCAATGCCAGTATGTGGGACATTGTCAGCAGCGCCGCCCTGGACGGATTTATCGCAGTGGATGTCATGGATACTTTCAAAAATGTCAAAGGGAGCCTGGGGCTGCTAGGGGAAGGCAAATGGGGTGATGCCCTGAATTATCAGGCTCCGAGTATTCTCTCGGATTTTAAGAAGATGTTTGAAGATTCTATGGGGATGGATATCAAGCTGTTCGACTCCTACCCGGAATACGCTCCGGGCAGTTCTGTGCCTTTCAAACAATTGAACCTGGGAGATGCCGTTACCCCTGGCCAGGCAGGCATTCCCCCCCAAAACGCCAAGTGGCTCCAATATCTGGCGGATAAATACGGAGTAGACTTAAATTTCCGTCCCACCAACCCAGATTCTTATAAGTATCTGGTGGATGGCTATCCCCCCAAACCGGTTGATCTCAAAATGAAGACCATCAGCCTCGAAGACATTTACTTGGGGGCCAATGGCAACGATCTGGGTAAAGTCGGCTATTTCCTGCCCGAATTGCCTGCCCGGCCCCCGGATATGAGCGCTGCGCAATGGAACAAGATCATGGACAAGTATGCCCAGCGTTTCGATGAATTTCTGGATCAGTCTCATAAGGTCGAGTTGTTACAGGGCCAAGGCAAGATCCAGGTTGACCAAAACGGCGTAGTGCTTAACACCGGTCTCAATACCGACCCCAGTACCCAGGGCAAGGCCTTTGTGGGGGATAATGACCTCTTCAGCCTCACTGATCCCGTTAATCCTAATGGCACGAAGATCTCCGACCATGTTTTGGACAATCTTTATCATGATATGAAAAGCCAGGGGTTGATTGAGCATGGCGACCTGATGAGTTGGCAACCTAAAAATCCGGTGGAACAAAGTATCATGAATACAATCTTGGGCAAGAACGAGAACCTGGTGAATATCGGTTTTTCCGGCAAGCCTATTGTAGTAGGCAGCCAACAATATACGGGAGCACATCAATGTCCCCCCAGTTGAGTTCCGGCACCGGTTTGGCCTTTACCCCGGCAGCTCGCCGGGCTTTGTTGGATGAATACTTCGCTACAAGCCGCAGCCTGGCGGAGGTGGAAGAACTTCTAGGTAGGGCGACCGGTCTGGATGCTTTGCGGTTAAGCCAACACCTGGGGATGTACGTTGCCCGGCTGACAACCTTGACGGAGGCCTATGGCGCGGGGTTGCCCGTGGTTCCCATCTGCCGCTGCCCCTTCACCGACCAGATCCTGTATCATTCCCTGGACTACATGGGGCTGGACGGTTTGTGGTGGAATTATGAAGGAGCGGTTCGTCCCCGGCGGGACCTGCATCTGGCTACGTTTTTCGCCCTGACGGGCGCCTTGCGACTTACCGGAGCGCCCCCCCTGTTTCCCTTTTTATGCCGTCCGGGGCCGGAAGCGCCTTACGTAGTCCCCCGGATCCTTAAGCACCAGGCACTCCGGGCGGTGATATCGGCCATTGACATCGGCGGTCATCAAGGGTATGCCATAACCTACTTTGCCCGACCGCAGCCTGCTGACCTGCCCCGGGTTAACACTTGGGGCGCCAATATGTATTGGTTGATCGGTCCAAACGGGGAAGCGGGCTGGAATACCGAAAGGGAAGCACTGGAAGATTTTGATTTCGATCTGCTGCCCTGGATCACCCAGGGTCGACTATACTGGATTGCCCCCGGAGACCAATCGCTCACCCTGAGGAATACCCCTGCCGGCTGCGCCTACCTTGGACTGCCGGGGCGGCGCAGCCTGACCCGCATCCAGTCGGGGAAAGTCTGGTGGCCGGAAGATGTGCTCAAAGCTACCGGGACGAAGGAGATCCCATGACACCCATGCTCACCCCCTTCCGGTTTCAACTCAACCAGGAGCAACTGGCTGCGGCTTTGTCGTTGGCAGGGCTCCAGCCTCAGCCAGAGTCTGAGCTTCACGTAACCCCGGCCCCGTCTGCCGCCGTACTCCAGGGCACAAGCATTTTGACCCCGGAAGGCCATGGGCTGACCGCTGAAGTGGAAGCCGCCCTGCGGGTGGCTGCATCTCCGCAACGCTTGGTTTCGGTGCTGTTCAACCGCGCCGGAACCCCGGTGTGGAAACAGGCGCTTTTTACCCAGGGATCAGAAAACGGTCCCTATGTCTCCCAGACAGCCAAAGAAGGCACTTTTGACTTCGCTTTGCTGCCTTCGGCAACCTACGCCACCGTGCTGGTGGACGAGATGCTGGGCTTAACGGCCATGGCGGCGAAGCCTGGGGGAACTCCTTATGTCCTATGGTTGTCGGGCTACACCGCTCTGCTGTCTGCGGCCGACGCCTTGCAGACGGCCCGGCTTAAAGCTCGTTTGGCCCGGGCTTCCCAGCCTCAACCCACATTCTCCCCGGAGCTGCTGGAGGACCAGCTCAATCAAGGGCTTTCTGCTACAGACACGCGCTGGGCCGTAACCGCCGGACGTTTAGTGGCCCCAACGCAGCTGCAACTGGCTCGGGGGCAGATGACTGAAGGCTTGGCCGGCCTGCAAGACGCGGGGCTTATGATCCGTACCGCCGGGGAGTTTACTTTTACCCAGGCTGGATATCTTTTGGCCACCTCCTTGGGGCAACTGATCAACACCGGCGGTATTACCCAAATGTTCACTGCTGTGGACCGCCGTTTTGTCGTGTCCCAGACCACCATTTTCCGCTGTGCGGCCGCGATTTGGCTGGCCGTTTGGCTCACGGTGCAAGAACAGGAAGCCACTGTGCAACTCTTCGAAGCCGACGCCACCAACGCCCTGCAGATGGTACGCCGCCTGTTAGAGCCTCGGGGGGCGCCGGAAATGCCCCCGCCGCCTCAGCCTCCCAAGAAAAGGGATATGGCTCCGCCTCGGGTCCGTACTACCCCGGCCCCAGATCTAAACACCTGCTCGCGCTGCCTGGGGCCAGTGGATGTCAGCGATAAGTTTTGCCCCCGCTGCGGGGCGGCCGTGAGTCTTCCCCCGGAGCCGGGGGCCTTTCCGGTTTCGCCGGCAGCGCCGTCTCAGGCCGCGCCGGCCCTCTGCCCCCAATGCCAGGGGCCCCTAAAGGAGGGCGCCAGATTCTGCCGGAATTGCGGCGCGGCAGTGGCCCCCACTCCGGTTCCACCCACGGCCTGCCCGAATTGCGGCCGAACGTTGAAGCCCGGGGCCAAATTCTGTGGTGGCTGCGGCCTGAAATTTTAAGAAACGCTCCCCACCGGGGGGAAGCCCTCAGGATCATGCCTGAGAAGAGAAAATTTCCATGGTTATTAGGGATGTTACACGTTTCGGGGCAGGCAGGCTGCTCAGGGGCTGCCTGGTTTTCGTTGTTATGGCCGTCTCCCCTGAGGTTTTCCCGGGAGATATTCCTGCGGTCCTGGCCGCGGCCCCGGCGATTTCGGCCCAGGAGGCTGTCACGGTGGTGGAGAATCTGCCGGAGGTGCGAGAATTGCTGGGCAGATCGGTTCCTTATAAGCATAAAGTCATCCTGCACGAAGAAGAGCCCCAACGCTATGTCTTACGCCTGGTGATGTTCCTGCCCGCCGAAGCCGGCCTGCCGCCCCGCGCCACTACGGTGGCCTGGTATGCGGTGGACAAGGCCACCGGCGTGGCCGGCACTATTACGCCCGGGCTGGACTGAAACAAAGGTGCAGCCTTTGCCCGACCCTCTGGTTGGGCCGGACTAACTGGCCACCCAACGGCCCGAGCCCTGAATCCCAGGCCTGACAGGGACACGATATATGGAAAAACAGCAAATCTGGGGATTTTCCGGCTGCGCCCTCCTCTTGGGGGGCTGCTTTGCCCCCCTCTTGAGTGCGGGCAGCCATAGCGTCTGCTTTTTCGATCTGCCGTTTTACTATAAAGGCATGCTCCTGGCCATGATCGGGTTTTCGGCTTATCTGGTCTGGCGGAAGGACTATAAGCCTTTACTACTTCCGGCCATGGTGGTTCTGTTGCTGGTTTTGAGCAAGTTCATGGACGCCCTGAATCTGCCAGCCATGGTGGACCTGAGTTATGGCTGGCTGGTGCTGCTGGCCGGCATCGGGGTGCTGTTCAAGGCCTCCAGTTTCCGCTGGCGGGACGGCCTGGGGGCCCTGATTCCCCGAGACCTGTCCGGCGGCGCCGGCTTACGACCAGGACCGCCGCCGCTGGGCGCGATGGCCCCCCCGCCACCGCCAGGAGCCATGCCACCACCGCCGCCACCGATACCATCGGCGCCTCTGACCTCCGGGGCTGCTATCTGTCCGCACTGCCGGGCGCCGCTGTCTCCCACGGCAAAGTTTTGCCGGGCCTGCGGCTCACCCGTGACGCAGGCGGCCGCGCCCCCGATGGCCGTCCCGCCGGCGGGGCTGACCTGTCCGCACTGCCAGGCCACCCTAACGGCCACCGCCAAATTTTGCCGGGCCTGCGGGGCGCCGGTTCCGCCCGGGACTGCCGGGCCAAAGGTTGCTTGCCCTCGTTGCGGCGCGTCCCTGGAGCCCGACGAACGTTTCTGCAGCACCTGCGGTCAGGCGATTCCCCAGGGGTGAGGGGAAAAGCCGTGAGTTCACCAGCTTTTTTTTGTGAACAGTGCGGGGCGTCCCCGGGAAGCAACCAGCGGTTCTGTGAGAAATGCGGCCAGCCAGTGCCGCCTCGGCCTGCGGTCGCCATCAACCCGGCATCGTCGAACTGGAAGCGCCATCTGCCCCGGGGCTGGCTCCTGGCGGCCCTGGCGGTGGCAGTGCTTCTGGCCGATCTGTTCGTCTATCGGTTCACCGTCCACCAGGAGCTGCAACGGCGGGAGGAAGCCCGCCTGGAATTATGGCAGATGAACCTTCCTTACCGCCAGGAGGTTTTCTTCCAGCAGATTAAGGCAGGAAATATTTACGCGGTCCAGGTTTTTTTAGAGGCCGGGATGAGTCCCAGCGAAAAAAATCCGGCAGGGAAAACCCCGTTAATGATTGCCGAAGAATATCGACAAGCCGAGATCGCAGCTATCTTAATGGATAAGACGGTAGCCGGGCATTTCGCCGGACCCCGCCAGTCCCCCTAATTATCGGCAAGGGTTTTGATTCCCATGGAGAGGGCAGGTAACTTATGAATCTTCCGGTTAATTTCTGCGAGGCCTGCGGAGCCCGCCTGAGTGCCGACATGCGCTTCTGTGAAGCCTGTGGCCAACCGGTGGCGGTCCCCCCCTCCGAGCCCCCTCAGGTTGCACCTCAGACCCCGTCGGCTCCCTACACCCCCCCGCTGGCGCCTCCCCCCAAAAAGCTGACTTCCATCTTCATAGGGGGCGGCCTTCTCCTGATGCTGGCCTTGGCCGGCGCAGGATACTATTTCTGGTATGCTCCCTCCCGGTCCAAAGAGGTAGTCCGGCCACCGGCCCCGCCACCGCCGCCGGTGGCGGAAAGCCTGGTCAAACCCCCTATTCCAGCAACGCCACCGGTCCCCCCGCCGCCCACCGCCTTGGCCCCCGGAGACCTGCAATATTTTTACTACATCAACCCCAAGTTCCACTATATCATCAGTTTTCCTCGAAATCTTCTCGTCCCCCAGGGGATCTTTCCGTCGGGGGCCGGGCAGCGCTTCCTGGCCCCGGAAAACCGGGCCGTGCTGACGGTTTGGGGGGAATACCTGCAGCAAGGCGACTCCCTGGAACGCCTCTTTCAGCAAATAATAACGCAGCGGACATGTACGTATAAGGTCTGCAAAGCCGACTGGTTCGTCGTGTCGGGATACCTCTCCGATGGCAGGATCTTTTACCGCAAGACGCTATACCGGGACAACATGTTTAAAAGTTTTGAAATTACTTACGAAAAAGAACAGAAAGATCTGTACGACGGTATCGTAACCCATCTGGCCAGAACCTTCGAGAACACCCGCCCGGTTGATTAATCGGGCGGCAGGTCGGGTTGAGCCGCAATTTATCTGCCATATTAATCACAGAAATATCAGGAGGATAGACCATGAGGCGCCAAACCATCACCGCAATCATCGTGCTGATATTTTCCGGACTTATGGTCTTTACCGGGATAAGCTGGAGCGGCGATGCTCCCGCCGGGAACAAAAGCCCCGATCAGGCCATGCAGGCCTTCACCCAGGCCATGCTACGTAAGGACCCCCAACGCCTGCTCACCTTCTTTTCCAAAGATTCCAGCTGGAAATACCAGTCTTATGAAATCGGCAGCAATAAACTCATCGTCTCCAAACAGGTGAGTTATGCCGATCTAGTGAATGACTTCCGGAAAAAAACCGGTTGGTATGGCTTTTTCTTTGACGAACCCAACGGCTATACCTTCCGGCTCAATTTCACCAGGGGCGAGCGCTGGCGGAAAGAAGGCCCGGCCCTTTTTATCGCGCCCCAGAGCGAAAGCGGCCGCACCTTTATCCAATGGAAGCAGGAAGGTGGCAGATGGGTAATAGGGGTAATTAGCGAGACTACTCCCTAAGCGGGATTGCCGGGATAATTAGGTGGTCAGTGGTTAATGACCTTTTTCCCTTTCATCACGTATTTCCCGTGAACCTCCGTTGGATTATGCGACAGGCTCGACAACCATGCCGCGGCTAAGATTGGTGCACATCATTCTTTTAACTGTTGTGTGGCTGATTTTTGCAGGGGGGCATGACGCCCGAGCCACAGCCCAGCTACCTGATATCTTGATCTATGAAGGGATAAAGCACACCCTGTTCTCCAACCCTTTGGAGTCTTATTACAGAGATAAAGGAAGCCCCCGGCCCAAGTTCCAGGCTTGGCACACCGCCAACTATCGGGGCTACGTGGCTACTTGGGAGATTGAGGGAGACCTGCTTTATTTGAAAGCAATCCGCGCCAAGATCGACAACCGCATGGTGGATTTGGATTATCTGTTCCCAGGAAACCCGGGCCGGGTAGAGGCCCGCTGGTTCACCGGTTCGCTGCGTCTGCCCCATGGGGAACTGTTGCGATATGTCCACCAGGGCTACGCCTCCGTTTATGAATATGAACTCATTATCACCGTTAAGGGCGGCAACGTGGTGGCCCAGGAACTCATAGATAACCGAGGCAGAATCCATCCACACAAATAATTTTTCCCTGTCTCCACATTCCCGGCACACAGTATTTATTTCCACTAATCATGGTAACTCACTATAATTTTCAATAACCAATTATTGCACTGAAAGAATGGGGTGAAAACTGCCCGCGGAGGAGAAAAAAATGACCTTTCAACCAGACCTCTGGACCCGATTTGAATTCAGGGGGACTCCCAGTTACCTCAGGGGGGATAAACCGGATTGGTTTGTCCCCAACAAGGCCGGTGACGCCATTCTGCAGGAAGTATCCAAAAAAACTGATAACTGCCTCGATATTTCGGCCCAACGGTTTCTGGCCCGCCTGCCGGATGAGCCGGTCCGGACTTATCAGGGGCGAGCCGCCCACCTGAACACCGACCATTTGCGGGAGGTCTGGTTTCATATCACCGACCGCTGCAATCAGGCCTGCCGCCACTGTCTGTTTGCCTGTGCCCCGACGTCGCAGACCGAAATGCCGGGTTTTCGGGTCCGGGAACTGGCCACCCAGGCCAGGGCCTTGGGCTGCCGGGGCTCCGCCTCAAGATGGGGGACATTTTGAAAAGCTGCGGGGCTCATGGGGCAGTGGCCCTGACCCACAGCAACTGTCTCTTAGCCGCCGCCACTCCGGAAGCGCTTTCCGTTTCGCCTGGTACAGGGGCACCAAATTTTCTCCATGACCTATGAAGCCCGCAAGCCTAACGTCCAGGAAGTGAGAAAGGTCATGTACCGGGGGCCAGTTGCGGCCCTGGTGACTGGGACGGGGGCCATCCTGCCGGCCGGGGTGGCGCAGGAAATCGCCCTGGAGGAGATTCAGGCTAATTCTGAGGAACTTTTTGTTTTTGATAATTCCGGCCCCATCATCAATAAATATCTGGCGCTGCCGGCCTGCTGCCCCTCGGAGACCTCGGGGTGTTGTCATCCCGCCGGACCGTCCCCGGCCAGGTCAATCAGCCCGGAAGTGTCGGATTCATCCTGCAGTCCAGGTCCTGTTCCCGAGGCCAGGCCGGCTTTGGTTAAAGCAGCCCAGGCAGTAGAACCCACCCCGGATTTTCGCCTTGAGACCGGCTGCCTGGTCTGCGGCGCGTCCGTGTGCTATCTGGCAGAAGAAACCCGGCAGACCTGCACTTTTTGCGGCAAAGTCTTCTCGGCCACGGCCCATTGCGCCGAGGGGCATTTTGTCTGTGACGCCTGTCACACCCGGAACGCCGAGGCCTTCCTGGAACATATCTGCACCGTAACCACAAAAACCGATTTCATCGATCTTCTGCAGGAAATTCGGCGTCACCCGGCCATCCCGCTCCACGGGCCGGAGCACCACATTATGGTGCCCGGCATCATCCTGGCCGCCTATCGGAATACGGGGGGCAGGTCCCGGCCACCATGCTGCAAACCGCCCTGCGACGCGGCAAGGCTGTGCCGGGAGGCTATTGTGCTTGTGCCGGAGCCTGCGGCGCCGCCATCGGGGCAGGCATCGCCTTCAGCCTCCTCATGGGCGCCAGTCCTATCAAGGCCAGGGAACGCCAGCGGGTACAGCAGGTCATCCAGGCAGTCGTCCAGGAACAGGCCAGGTTTGCTGCAGCCCGCTGCTGCCAGCGGGATAGCTGGCTGGCTCTGAAGAAAGCCGTTGCATTATCCAAGACTTATCTGCCCATCACCTTGCCGGCGGCATTTTCCCTCAGATGCCAACAGGCCCATCTGAATCGGGAGTGTTTGGGCCGGGAATGCCCGTTATGGCAGGATGTGTGAGGAGACAATTATGGACCCAGCAGAACAGAACTGTGACATCGGCCTGATCGGCCTGGGAACCATGGGGCGCAATCTGGCGCTGAACATTGCCGACCATGGGTTTGCCGCGGCAGTCTTTAACCGCACTCCGGAAAAGACCCGCCAGTTTATGGCCCACGAGGCGGCTGGCAGCACGATCCAGCCTGGCTATGACCTGCCGGGTTTCATCCGCCTGCTCAAAAAACCCCGGGCTATTCTGCTGCTGGTCTCAGCCGGTCCGCCGGTGGATGCCATGATCGCCGAACTCCGGCCGCATCTGGAGCCTGGGGACCTCATCATCGATTCCGGCAATTCCTTTTTTAGCGACACTGACCGGCGGACCCAGCAACTGGCTGCTGAGGGATTGCTGTTCATGGGACTGGGGATTTCCGGTGGCGAGGCGGGAGCCCGTTACGGCCCCAGTCTGATGCCCGGCGGGACCCCGGAAGCTTACCAGCGTGTCCGGCCTCTCCTGGAAGCGGTGGCGGCCAAAGTTGGGGGTGAACCCTGCGTCGCTTATCTGGGGTTCGGCTCCGCCGGCCACTACGTGAAAATGGTCCACAACGGTATCGAGTATGGCCTGATGCAGCTCATCGCCGAAACCTATGACCTGATGAAGTACGGCCTGGGTCTGGACAATGACATTCTGCATGAGGTTTACACCCGTTGGAGCCGGGAGGAGCCGGCCTCATACCTGCTGGAAATAACTGCCCGCATCTTTCTGCGGCCAGATGAACGAACCGGTGGCCGGCTGCTCGATGCAATCCTGGACGTGGCCGGGGCTAAAGGCACCGGTGTCTGGACCTCCAGGGAGGCCATGGAATTACAGGTGCCGGTTCCAACAATCGATCAAGCCGTCAGCATGCGGTCCATGTCAGGATTGAAAAGCCAACGCCAAGCGGCCAGCGAGGCTCTGGAGATACCGCTGACCCGGCTGCGGGTGAGGCCATCACTTTTCCTCGTGAAGCTAAAGCAGGCTTTTCTGGCCGGCTTGATCTTCACCTTTGCCCAGGGTATGGCTCTGCTGCAGGAAGCTTCCCGCCGCTACGGCTATCAGCTGCACCTGGAGCAGGTAGCCAGGATCTGGCGGGGCGGCTGCATTATTCGGGCCGCCATCTTGGATGATATCCGGTCCGCCTATGCCCAAGAACCGGAACTGGCCAATCTCCTCGTGGCTGCCAATCTTCGCCGGACGATTCTGACCGTTCATCCCGATCTCCGAAACGTGGTGGCCGAGGCCGTGCTGGCCGGCATTCCCGTACCCGGGCTGGCCGCCTCCTTAGGTTATTTCGACGCCTATTGCCGGGCCAGGCTCCCCGCCCATCTAATCCAGGCCCAACGCGACTATTTCGGCGCCCATACCTATGCCCGCCTGGATGCTCCCGGATCCTTTCACACTGATTGGCAGGTAGAGACTGACGCAGGCCGGTAGTTGCATCCCCCGGGTGGGGTTCGGGTATATCCTGACAGAGAAATGTTACACTATCTTCCAAAAGTTCCGGTTACTGAAATCGAGATTGCAACAGGAGCTATCCATGAGTTCACCGAACAATTCTAAAAACCAGATTTCAGAAGCCTTGGTAGGCGGGACAGCGCCGGACCTGGGCATGCCGACGCAACTCTGTCTGTTCGAAGGCAACCTGGACCCCTGTACGATTGTCATCTTTGGCGCCTCGGGCGACCTCACTTCCCGGAAGCTGATGCCGGCGCTCTACAACCTGTATCTCAGCAGTGCCTGGCCCAACCCCTGCTGTGTGGTCGGGGCGGCCCGGACGTCCTTAAGCCGGGAGGAATTTCAAAGCAAGATGCACGCTGGCATCGCCTCACAGGGTAATTATGATGCGAAGAAGTGGCAGGAGTTTGCCCAAGGGCTTAATTATTATGCCATTGAGTATGACTCCCAGGCCTCCTGCCAGGGTCTGCATGCTTTTTTGCGAAACCTTGACGGGCGTCATGGCACCAGAGGCAATCGCCTTTTTTACCTGGCCGTGCCGCCCTCCCTCTACCAAACCATCAGTCATAACCTGGGACAGGCCGGTCTAGGGCAAGAAAGCCTGGACGGGCAGGGCTGGTCCCGGATCGTGGTGGAGAAGCCCTTCGGCCATGATCTGCACAGCGCCATGGAACTTGACACTACCCTGCACCAGAGCTTCCAGGAACACCAGATTTTCCGCATAGACCATTATATGGCTAAGGAAACCGTGCAGAATATTCTCATCTGCCGCTTTGCCAACTCTATTTTTGAGCCGCTCTGGAACCGGAATTTTATTGACCATGTGGGCATCATCGCCGCCGAAAAGATCGGCGTGGAGCACCGGGCGGGTTTCTATGAGCAGGCCGGCGTGCTCCGGGACATGTTCCAGAACCACATGATGCAGCTTCTGGCCCTTATCGCCATGGAGCCTCCCTCCCGGTTCGAGGCCGAACGGGTGCGGGATGAAAAGGTGAAAGGATTCCGCTCCTTAAAACCGATCAGCGCGCCAGGTTCGGTGGAGAACCTGGTCCTGGGGCAGTACGAGGCCGGACAAATCGACGGGGTGACAGTCCCCGCCTATCGGGCCGAGCCTGGGGTAAGACCGGACTCTCTCACCCCCACCTTTGCGGTCATGCGGGTGTTTATCGACAACTGGCGCTGGCGCGGCGTCCCTTTTTACCTGGCCTCGGGCAAGCGCCTGCCCCAGAAGCTGACCCAGCTGATCATCCATTTCAAAGAAGTGCCCCATTCTCTGTTTGCCAACATCGATCTGGGGGCAATTACGCCCAACCGCCTGATTCTGGGCATCCAACCCGAGGAGAAGATCACCCTGACCTTTCAGACCAAAAACCCCGGCGCTACCGTCTGCCTGCGGGGAGTCACCATGGATTTTAATTATTACCAGAATTATCATGGTCCCATGATGGATGCCTACGAGAAGTCCCTCATCGATGTCATGCAGGGGGACCACATGCTCTTCTGGCGACAGGACGGGGTGGAACTGTGCTGGTCTTTCTTCAGTCCCCTGATAGAACAATGTGAAAGCTGCGCCATTTCGGAAAAGCTTATTCACCCTTATAAAGCCGGCAGCTGGGGTCCGGCCGCGGCGCAACCGTTACTGAACCTTATCCTTGCCTAAGTATCCCGGCGGAACATTGAGTTTCTGCGACCTCGCCAGGACCTAAACTGGAGAATCCAGACAGGGCAGAAAAAAAATTGGCATAATCATCCTGTATGCGTTTACCTTCAGGAGCTCATATCGAATTTACGAAAAATGGTAACTCTTCAGACATCTGAGGAGATAAAAAATGTATCAAATTTCACAAGCCAACTTGTGCAAATGTGATAAATATGTACATCAGTTCCCATCCATTAATTTTATCTTTCTTTTTCTTCACTTTTAATGCACAATAGGAAAAAATTAAATTAAGGCGTTCAGAAATCATTAATCAGCCCTGAGAAGAAACTGGGGATGAAGTCAATTATGGAACAGTTTCTCATGAATCTGCGCCCCCGGGAATAGTGAAAAGTTTGATTCTGGCCATGGTCCATCCAGCATCACTAAGTCCTTAAATTATCATGATAATTTTTCATGTGCCGGCGGCCCACCCGTAACATATGATAAGTTTGTCAGAAATTATGGTGGGCATTGACCACTCTACATTTTGGCTGCATCTTTGAACTTTGAACTTTTCAAAATAGATGTAAGCATCCGAAGTAGTTCGCTTGATAAAAATATATAATAAAATTTACGGCTGATCGCTTACGTATGCATATTCTGCCGGGCCGCCGGTAGCAGGCGGCTGGAGAGGGGATCATCTGTGACGGCCGCTAACCTTCAGTTCCTGAAAGACAAAATCTACCAGAGCCAGCAGGTGGCCGTCCTTACCGGGGCTGGCATCTCAGCGGAGTCAGGGGTTCCCACGTTCCGGGGGCAGGAGGGGCTCTGGCGTCAGCATCGAGCCGTGGATCTGGCCACCCCCGAGGCATTTCAGCGATATCCCCGCCTGGTCTGGGAGTTTTATCAATGGCGGCGGGAACTGCTGCAGCCCCTGAAGCCCAACCCGGCGCACCTGGCCCTGGCTGAACTGGAACGGCGACTGCCCCAGTTGACTCTGATCACGCAAAACATCGACGGTTTGCATAAAGTGGCCGGCAGTTGTCAGATCATCGAGTTGCACGGCAATATCTGGCACCTGCGCTGCACCGGTTGCGGTCGGGTCCGGGAAGATCGCCGCCTGGACCTGCCGCCCCTGCCGACTTGCGAAGAGTGCGGGGAACTCCTGCGGCCCCACGTAGTCTGGTTCGGGGAGATGCTGGCCCCGGAGGTTCTGGAGCAGGCTTATGCTGCCCTGCAAACCTGCCAGGTATTGCTGATCATCGGCACCTCCGGCCTGGTCCAGCCGGCCGCCTCCATGGGGGGCTTTGCCAAACAGCACCGGGCCTTTGTGGTTGAAATTAATCTGGAGCCC
>VGSX01000019.1 GCA_016874895.1 Deltaproteobacteria bacterium | reverse complement strand
GTAGCCAGCAGGACTAAAGGGAGCAGGGATTTATCCTCCACCACCCTGGTGGTGTACTTTTCTAACAATTCCGTGGCAGTGATCCCCAGGCGCCGCCGCAGGCGCAGGATGTCGTAAGGTTTGAGAATCACCGTGGGGTTCTGGCAGCACTGATTGAAACAGGCCAGGCCGGCATGACACCTGAAATAGAACCGGCTGTCCAGGGAGAGTGCCTCTTGTGCTGCCGCGTCCTTATATAAATCAACCATTGTTTTCGGTCTCGCAGATTGATTTCACAACATATTCTCCCAGACCTTTGACCTATCCATAAAAAAGCAGGCGTCCAGCTATCAGCAATCAGCTTTCAGCAAAAACAATGGGTTAGGGAAACTAAGCGAAAAACCAGTGATCCGCCACCTTAGAATAACTATTTGAATTTAAAGCATTAGCTGACGGCTGTAAGCTGACCGCTGAACGCTTGCAGACGACCTTTGCATACTTCCTGCTTCCCAAAGGGCTTTAATTGAAGTATTTAATGTATATTAACAATGAAAGGCAGGGAGGGCAATCGGGAGGCCAACAATTTTTCCGGTTTGATACCCTGATTTAGAGACCAAACATGTCCCGCATACTTCTCAGTCATGGCGCCGGCGGCCGGGAAATGGCGGACCTGATCCGGCAGGTGTTCCGCGGCCATTACGCCCAGGCCGATGTCAGCCAGGACGACAGCGCCATTGTCACCCTGGGGGGCGTTAACCTGGCTTTTACCACGGATGCCTTTGTGGTCTCCCCTCTCTTTTTTCCGGGGGGTGATATCGGCCGGCTGGCAGTGGCGGGGACAGTGAATGACCTGCTGACCGCGGCGGCCCGGCCGGTGGCCCTGGCGGCTTCATTTATCCTGGAGGAGGGCTTCCCCATCCCTACCCTGGAGCGCCTGACTGATTCCATGCAACAGACCGCGGCAGAGGCCGGGGTGAGCATTGTCACCGGAGACACCAAGGTGGTGCCCCGGGGCTCGGCGGATCAGGTGTTCATCACCACAACGGGGTTGGGGGTGGTCTTACGCCCCGGCGTCTCCGGGGCTGCGGCCCGGCCGAGGGACCGGGTTATCCTCACCGGCCCCGTGGGCGATCACGGCGCCGCGGTGATGTTGGCCCGGGAAAATTTATTACAAGGCTCCCCCATTGTCAGCGACGCCGCGCCCCTTAACGACATAGTGCTCGCTCTCCTGGAGGCTGGGGTGGAGGTGCATGCTTTGCGGGACCCCACCCGAGGCGGGTTGGCCGCCACTCTCAACGAAATAGCCGGGCAGTCCCAGACCGCCATCGAAATCCAGGAAGGATTGATCCCGGTGCGGCCGGCCGTGGCCGCAGTTTGCGAGGCCCTGGGTCTGGACCCTCTCACCGTGGCCAACGAAGGTAAGATGGTGATAATTATTGCGCCAGAAGATGCGGACCGGGCCTTGGAACTCATCCGGGGCCGGCGCTATGGCCAGGAAGCCCGGATTATCGGGGAGGTTTTGCCAGGGCCGGCCGGCCGGGTGCAGGTGCGTACGGTCCTGGGTACCTCCCGGCTGCTGGAGATGCCCTCGGGGGAATTGCTGCCACGGATATGCTGAGTGTCGGGCAGGTCAAATGAGGCTCGTTTCCCTTGAATAAAAAGTTTATCTTTTCTAACCTCCGCATCAAGGTGATGCTGCTCTTTGTCTTTCTGGCCCTGGCGCCCCTGGGTCTCGTGGGCTTCTTTGCCATCAAGACCGCAGAAGAACTCATCTTAAATATGGTGAAAAATCAGCTCGAAAATGTGGCGGTGGATAAGGCCGCCTTATTGGAGCGGTGGATTTCGGAGCGCCGGGCCGACCTCGAGGTGGTGGCCGGGTCGGCCATCATCAGGTCGCTCAATCACGATGCAATCGCCCCCTACCTGGAACTGGTGCGGGATACCTATAAGGTCTACAGCGGCTTTGTGGTGGTTTCCCGGGAGGGTGGTATAAGTTACGCTAGTTCGCCGCAGAAGTACGACGCCGACGGAAGCGCCTGGTTCCGGGAGGCCCGACTCGGCCGGCCGTATATGTCTGACATCGCTTTTGACCCCTTGCACCAAGAATCATTTTTTCTGGTAGCCGCCCCGGTGTTGGACGATTCCGGCCAGGTGGCGGGGGCCGTGTGCGCCAAAGTGGGCACCCACGTCATTCTCTCCACGGTCCTGCGTCTGGTCCTGGGGGAGACGGGGGAATGTTATCTCGTGAACCGGGAAGGCGCTTTTCTGGCCCATAAGGAGCCTGGGAGGATCCTTACGGAAAATATCTCGCAGTCGGAGAGTTTTAAAAATATTTTAGCCACGGAAAATCACCGGACAACCTATACGGATTACCGGGGTATCGAGGTCATCGGGGCCTCGGTGAAGGTGGGTGGTACAGACTGGGCCCTGGTGGTGGAACAGGATAAGGATGAGGCCTTTGCCGGTGCGGTGCGGCTGAAGCGCTACATCTTTCTGGCTGCGGCGGTGTCCGCCAGCGGGGCCCTTATCCTGGCCTGGCTGCTGTCCCACTACCTGGTCAATCCCATCCGCCAACTGGGGCTGGCGGCCGGGCAACTGGCCCAGGGGGAATTTGACCCGGCTATGTTCCAAACCCAGCGGGCCGATGAGATCGGGGCGCTCTACCATGCCTTCGGCCATATGGCCGAACAGCTCCAGGCCCGTCAGCAGAACTTGGAGCAGGAGATGGTGCAGAACAGGTGTGAGCTGGAAGAAACCGGGGCCAAATTAATCATGACCCAGCAGGCCGTAGCCCGTTCCCAGCAGTTGGCCTCCCTGGGCCGCCTGGCCTCCGGGGTGGCCCATGAAATCCGGACCCCTCTGACCTCCTTGAAATTATTCCTGGAAAGCGTGGAGAGCGACATCGCCATCTCCCTCGACTACGAAGAGGATTTCCGGGTGGCCATGGGTCAGATAAGACGTATGGAAGCCACCATTAACCGGTTCCTGGATTTTGCCCGCCCCCAGGATCCCATATTTTCCCTCATCGAAGTTCCCGATCTGATCGAGGAACTCTTGCTCGTGGTGGGGCCCATAGCCCGAAAGCAGGAGACCATAATTGAAAAGTCCCTGGCCGATCACTTGCCCGCGATTAGAGGTGACCGGAAACAACTGGGCGAAGCCCTGTTGAACCTCATGATAAACTCCCTGGAGGCCATGAAACAGCGGGGAGTCTTGAGTATCACGGCAGGCCTGGACGAATTGCCGGCCACCTCGGGCCGCCGGCGGTGCATCCGCATCGACGTGGGGGACCATGGGCCCGGCATCCCGGAGGAAAATCTGGCCAGGGTGTTCGAGCCGTTTTTCACCACCAAGGCCACCGGCGCCGGACTGGGGCTGGCCATAGTGGCGCGCATCGCCCAACGGCACGGCGGGGTAATTCACCTGAACTGCCTTCCCGGTGAGGGGATGGTCGCGTCGCTACTTATTCCAACAGATGGGCAAGAAGTTGAAGAGAGGGAAGAGGGAAGAGGGATAAGGGAAGAGGGATAAGTTTAATTTTTTTTCATTCCCTTTTCCCTATTCCCTTTTCCCTGTATTTAAAGGAAGATGGAAAAGATACTGCTTGTGGATGATGACGAAGGCCTGCTGCATTTCTTGCAGCGCTTTTTTACCAAGCAAGGCTACAGTGTGCGCAGCTGCAGCAGTGGCCAGGCCGCCCTGGAGATTATCGCCGGGGAGGAGTTCGATCTCATCCTGTTGGATTATAAGATGCCCGGCTTAAACGGCCTGGACACCCTGAAGGAAGTCCGCCGCCTGCAGGTAAAAACGCCGGTCATCATCATGACCGCCTACGGCACCACGGATACGGCCATAGAAGCCATGCGGCTGGGGGCCTACGACTACCTGCTCAAACCCTTCGACCGGGAGGAGTTGCAGCGCCTGGCCGCCGACGCCCTGGAAGTGAACAGCCTGATGAAGCAGGAGGTCAGTTTTCCCGGCCATGCCTGCCGACCCGCGGCCGCGGTTCAAAAAACGGTACGCATCGTGGGCAACCACCGGCGCATGCAGGAGGTGTACAAGCTCATCGGCCAGGTGGCGGATAAGGACGTTACCGTCCTGATTACCGGGGAGAGCGGTACCGGCAAGGAACTGGTGGCCCGGGCCATCTATCACCACAGCCACCGGCAGAACAAACCCTTCATGGCCATCAACTGCGCCGCCATTCCGGAGATGCTGCTGGAAAGCGAACTGTTCGGTTACGAACGGGGGGCCTTCACCGGGGCCGAGCGGACCCACATCGGCAGATTCGAGCGCTGCCGGGACGGCACCCTCTTCTTTGATGAAATCGGCGATATGTCCCTGGCCACCCAGGCCAAGGTTTTGCGGGTGCTGCAGTATGGCGAGTTCGAGAGGTTGGGGGGCAAGGAAAACATCCGCATCAACGTCAGGATCATCGCGGCCACCAACAAGAATCTGGAAAAAGAGGTGGAACTGGGCCGCTTCCGGGAAGACCTCTACTGGCGCCTCAAAGTTATCTCCATTCACCTGCCCCCCCTGAGGGAGCGCCCGGAAGATATTCCAGCTCTGGCGGAATACTTCGTCAGCCGCTTCAGCGAGGAGTACCAGACCCCCATCCGGTATGTCTCAGGTCCGGCCATGCAGAAGCTGACCTCCCACACCTGGCCCGGCAATGTCCGGGAACTGGAAAACTGCATGAGGCGGGCGGTGTTGCTGTCCCTGGGAGATGTCATCCTGGAGGAACACCTCAAGCTCGATGCCGACCCCCAGGCCGGCCCCGGCGCACGTTTGGACCAGTTAATGGCCAGCATCGATAAAAAACTGGAAGGGCTTATGCCGGATATCCTCCGTCTGTCCACGGAAAAAACCCATGCCAATGTCATCGACCTGGTGGAGAAGGTTCTCATCGCCAAGGTCCTGGAGCAATGCGGTTATAACCAGGTCAAGGCCGCCAAACTCCTGGGCATCAGCCGCAACACGCTGCGTCACCGGATAAAAAAATTCCATTTCGAGGCTTCCCGCCCTGCGGGGGACAGCTCTTCCTCCTAATGCTGGAATTGCACCACCCCTGCGCAATATTTGCACACCTACCGCTCTTCGCAGCATCAGTGCCATCTTCGTGATTTTTCTCCAACAGGTTTCTTCACCGTCTGCTGGCAGAGCAGCAGGATACGGGACTGGATGTTGCCCGGCAGCCGTTCTCTTTCCAAATAATTTTATTAATATTAAATAGATAATAGAATCTGGGTCAATTGCAGCTCAGGCATGACACTTGCAGCAGGTGGCGTGAAAGGAAAGCAGTAATTATCGGGAACCCATGAGAAGGTTGCCTCTAATGAAAAAGAGTCCTAAGGAAGCTGTGGTCACGTGGCAGTCTGCGGATACCGTCGCCAGGGAAGAACTTGATCGCATTAATGCGAGACTGAGGCATTTTCGCGGCATCGCCGCTGGCGTCATGCACGATGCCACCCTGCTCCTGGAAGAAATCTGGGATTCCTGTCAGGACCCCAGGACCTGGCAGGAAATTTTGGATGGCATCCCCGAACCGGAAGCCCGCACCCCTACAGGAGGCTGGGCCGAATTTCACGAGAAACTTCATCTCCTGGGGATTTACCTGGATTACGCCAAAAGGCTCTGTGAAGGGTCCCTGGATGACCCGAGGAAAAGTGAAAGAGAGGTTGAGTCATGCCCCCTAAACTCCAAGTCGTCTCAAACACTGACCGATGCGAACTGGATCAGGTCCTGTCCCCCGAAGAAGATCTGCGGCAACTCCAAAGAATGATGGACGCCATGCTCAGAGAGGCGCAGTTGACCTGGGCCGATATCTGGCATGAACTGATGGGAACCGTCACCAACGGCTCCATAATCCTGGCGGAGGCCGAAAAAGGGGTCAAACCCAAATGCGGCTGGGCGGAGTTTCTGGAAAAACTCTGGCTCCTGAAACACTACCTGGACTATACCCGGAGTCTGGCGGCGGGAGGTCGTTAGGCAACCAGGGTGGGGCCAATAAACGGCCCTATGTTCTTTAACCCTTGAACTTCTATAGAGATAATATCTCTAATAATATTACTAAATTGGGAGAGGATAAAAATGTCGGACAGCGCCACCACTAACAACCCGTTTCACATTGCCCAGAAGCAGATCAGAGACTGCGCCGAGATTCTGGGGTTGGATGACAGCGCCAGGGAAGTGCTCCTGCGCCCCATGCGGGAATTTCACGTCAATTTCCCGGTGCGTATGGATGATGGGTCCATTAAAGTTTTTGAAGGTTACCGGGTGCAGTATAATGACGCCAAGGGACCCACCAAGGGTGGCATCCGTTTCCATCCAGACGAGACCATCGATACGGTCAGGGCCCTGGCCGCCTGGATGACCTGGAAATGCTCCCTGTTGGACCTGCCCCTGGGTGGCGGCAAAGGTGGCGTGGTGTGTAACCCCAAGGAGTTATCCCAGCAGGAACTGGAACGCATCAGCCGAGGCTATATCAAGGCCATCGGCCAGTTCATCAGCCCCACCAAAGACATACCGGCACCGGACGTATATACTAATCCCCAGATCATGGCCTGGATGGTGGATGAGTATTCCTCGATTATGGGAAATAACCAGTTTGGCGTCATGACCGGCAAACCCCTGCCCTTGGGCGGCTCTCCGGGTCGCGCCGACGCCACGGCTCGGGGAGGGATGTATACCCTGCGGGAGGCGGCCCAGGAAATCGGTTTGGACCTGAGCAAGGCCACCATGGCCATCCAGGGATTCGGCAATGCCGGGTATTTTGCCGCTTCCCTGGCAACCACCATGTTCGGCAGCAAGATTGTGGCCGTGTGCGATTCCATAGGCGCCGTGGGCAATAAACATGGCCTCGACGTTCCTAAACTGGCAGAGCACAAGCTGGCCACCTTTTCCGTGGCCAAATGCGAGGGTACCGAAGACGTTCAGGATCAATCCCTCATGGAAATGGACGTGGACGTGCTGGTGCTGGCCGCCCTGGAGGGGGTGCTCACCGAAAAGAATGCCGACCGGGTCAAAGCCAAGATCATCGTGGAGTTGGCCAACGGCCCCACCACCCCCGAGGCCGATGAAATCCTTCATCGCAAGGGCATCCACGTTATCCCGGATTTCCTCTGCAACGCCGGCGGGGTGACGGTGTCCTATTTCGAGATGGTCCAGAACGCCTATATGTATTACTGGGACGAAAAAGAAGTGCATGAAAAACTGGATACCAGGATGACTCGGGCCTATTACGAAGTCTTGAACACCTCGAAAAAATTCCAGATCAACATGCGGCAGGCCGCCTATGTGGTGGCCGTGGAGCGGGTCGTGGAAGCCATGCGTCTGCGGGGCTGGATTTAAATCCTGACTCAGGTGACCGATTCTGATGGACTTTTTACCAAAACCTGATATTATTATTCTCTTAAGAGGACCAACCGAACCGGCTAGCCGGCTCTAAAGAGAAGAAATCGGCGCCAGATTGCCAGGATAGATTTTTACCGAAAATCTGAGGTAGCACCTAGAAGGGGATGGTCTATCAAGGGGTTCCGAGAAGAACGCCCTGCCACCCCCTTTTTTACTTTAGCCGGGTAGCCATGGTTCGGCGTCAGAACTTACCTTGTAGGATTAACAGGGGGATTTAGGGGGATTTTTAATAGGTGCCCTTAAATCAACAGCATTGCCCCTGTGGGAGGGGGATTGTCACGGGAAAATCGATGAGTTTCCCGCCTGTTAATCGGGGGATGTCGCAAACTTCATAAAGTGAGGAAACTATGGCAAACTATGATATTGAAAGAGCGATGCAGATGGCCATGCAAAAAGGCCCCATGCGGGTGCTCCTGATCCTCGGGATCATCGCCCTGCTCCTCCTGTTTTCCAAGCCCTGGGTGCAGGTGGGCGCGGGGGAAAGAGGCGTGGTGCTTAATTTCGGCGCGGTCCAGGATTATGTCCTGGGGGAAGGTTTGCACTTCAGGATACCCGTGGTCCAGACCGTGGTCCCCATGGATGTCCGGGTGCAGAAATCCGTCACCAGCGCCGCGGCCGCCTCTTCCGATCTTCAGGATGTGAGCTCCGATGTGGCCCTGAACTATCACATCATTCCGGACAAGGCCAATGTTGTCTATCAGACCATCGGCATCGAATTCAAAAACCGCATCATTGACCCCGCGGTTCAGGAAGTAGTGAAGGCCGTAACGGCCAGGTACACCGCGGAAGAGCTGATCACCAAGCGCCCGGCCGTCAGTGAGGCCATGCGGACTACCCTGGCCGAAAGGCTCATGGCATATAACATCGCCGTGGATGCCTTCTCCATCGTGGGGTTCAGCTTTTCCAAGATATTTATGGAAGCCATTGAGGCCAAGCAGACCGCGGAGCAGCTCGCCCTGAAGGCCAGACGGGACCTGGAAAGGATCAAGATAGAAGCGGAGCAGAAGATCACTGCGGCCACGGCCGAAGCCGAGTCCCTGCGGATCCAGAGGGAGGTCATCTCCCCCGACCTGATTGATTTAAGAAGAATTGAGGCCAACCTCCGGGCCATCGAGAAATGGAATGGCGTCCTGCCGCAAGTCACCGGTGCCGGCGCGGTGCCCTTCATCGGCCTCGGGGACCCCACCCGAAGATAAACCTGTAGGGGCAGGCCCCTGTGCCTGCCCTGCCCCCGTGCCTGACCTTGGAAAATCAGATGATAAGCAGCGGCATACCGGCCCTGGATGAGGTCTTGGAAGGGCTTCGCCTGGGGGATAACGTCGTCTGGCAGGTGGACGGGCCGGACAACTACCTGGCGGTGGCCCTCCCCTTTGCCCGGCAGGCCCTCAGCGACGGGCGCACTCTCATCTATGTGCGCTTTATCCCCCAAGCCAACATTCTGGCCCCCCTCACGGGCTACACAGTCACAGACGTGGACCCCCGTCCGGGTTTCGATCTGTTCAGCGCCCAAGTGAACAAAATCATCGACGAGTATGGCAAAGGGGCCTTTTATGTCTTTGACAACCTTTCGGCCCTGGTGGAGGAATGGGCCACGGATGAACTGCTGGCCAACTTCTTCCAGCTCACCTGCCCCTACCTCCGGCAACTGGATACAGTGGCCTATTTTGCTCTAACCCGGGGGCAGCACTCCCACAGCGCCGTGGCCCGCATCCGGGACACCACCCAGGTCTTGATTGACTTTTATCATGTGGCCGACCGGCTTTACATCCATCCCCTGAAGGTGTGGGACCGCTACTCGTCCCAGATGTTCCTGCCGCATTTGTTCGCCAACGGCATATTAACCCCGTTATTCCGCAGCGGCGATGCCTCCGCCATCTCCGGCAGCGCCAGCAAAAGCCCCCTGAAAGTCAAAGCCGACTCCATCGCCCCCTGGGACAGCGTCTATCGGAAACTGGCCCAATTCGATGAAGAGGAACTCAGTTTTCTGGAGGGGGCCACCGAGATCCAGGCTCTGAAACAGGAACTGGCCCAGATGATCATCGGCTCTCACCCGGAATTTATGCGTTTGGCGGATTATTATTTCTCCATCCAGGAACTCTTGCATATCCGGAATCGGCTCATCGGCTCCGGCCGTATCGGCGGCAAGGCCGCGGGCATGCTGTTGGCGCGGAATATTCTGCTCCATGAACCGGGGGACCTGGACTTTTCCCGGGTCCTGGAAGAGCACGATTCCTTTTACATCGGTTCGGACGTTTTTTTCACCTTTCTAGTCAATAACGACCTCTTCCGCCTGCGCCTGCGCCTGACCCGGAGTTCCCAGATCTCCCAGACCGAGTTCGAGAAGGTGGAACAGCGTTTCCTGGCCGGGAGTTTCCCCCCGGAGATTATGGAGCAGTTCCGGGACCTGCTGGATTACTTCGGCCAGGCCCCCATTATCGTCAGGTCCAGCAGCCTTCTGGAGGACGGTTTCGGCAACTCTTTTGCCGGCAAGTACCGCAGTGAATTCTGCGTCAACCAGGGAGGCCCGGAAGAGCGCCTGGCCGCCTTCCTCCGGGCCGTGAAGCTGGTCTACGCCAGTGCCATCAATCCGGATGCTCTCTCCTACCGGCGCCAGCGGGGGCTGGGGGAGTCGGACGAACAGATGGCCATCCTGGTGCAGCGCGTCTCCGGCATGCGTTACCAGCATTACTTTTTCCCTCCCCTGGCGGGGGTGGCCTTCTCCCACAACCTCTACCGCTGGTCTGATCGCCTGGACCCGCAGCAGGGCATCATCCGGCTGGTCTTCGGGCTGGGAACCCGGGCCGTCAACCGGGTGGGGACGGATTATCCCCGCCTGATTGCGCTCAGCCATCCCCGGCTGCGGCCCGAGCTGGATTCCAAGGTGGCCGCCTACTCCCAGCGCAAACTGGACGTTCTGGACCTGCAGGAGAATGAGTTTGCCAGTCTGCCGGTGCCCGGTATGATCGCAGCAGGCGATTATCCCAATGTATACCTCTTTCTGTCTTTTTTCGAAGAGGGCTATGTCAAAGACCCCCTGGGGAAAAGGCTGCCAAGCCCCCGGGACGGCATCCTGACCTTTAACAACCTTATCGCCCGGACGGATTTTGTCAAGATCCTCCGGGAGCTCCTGGCCAAGCTGGAAAAGGCCTACGGCTACCCCATAGACACGGAGTTCACCGCCTTTGTGGACCTTGAGGGCAAGGTAAAGATCAACCTGGTCCAGTGCCGTCCCATGCGCCTGCCGGGGGCGACAGAAGCGGCCCAGCTGCCTGAGCAGATCCCGCCTGAGGACATCTTATTCAAGGCATTCCGCACCATTTCCGGCGGTTCGGTCCCGGATATCAGATATATCCTCTATATTGATCCGGAAGCGTACGGCAGGCAGGCCTCGCCGGCAGTGCAGCGGGAGATGGGCCGGGTGGTGGGTGAGATCAATCGGCATCCGGAAATCATCCGCCACCGTCTGATGATGATGGGGCCGGGCCGCTGGGGTAGCTCCAACCCTTCTCTGGGCGTCAACACCTCCTACGCCGATATCAACCACACCTCGGTGCTGGTGGAAATAGCCCGGGAAGAAGCCGGCCATCTGCCGGACGTTTCTTATGGCACCCATTTCTTCCTGGATCTGGTGGAGGCCCAGATCATCTACCTGCCATTATATCCCGACGACCCTGCGGCCGATTTCAATCAGGCATTTTTTCAGGAGTCGGCCAACAGCCTGAGCCTTCTCCTGCCGGAGTCCGGAAAATTCCAGGAATTCATTAAAGTGATCGACGTTCCCGCAGTCACCGGCGGCCGTCGGGCCCAGGTGGTGGCCGACCCGCAGAGCCGGAAAGCCCTCTGCTTTCTCAACGATGACTAAAATTTTCGGTTTCCGGTTTAACTGTGAAAATCCCCCTAAATCCCCCTTTAAAACGGATGTAACATTTCAGCATGCTGAGGGTTCAATGTTGAACTTTTCAGGATAAGGTGAGGACCTCTGGCCCCGATCCCTTCCTAAGCGTTGATTGACAGAGATGATTTAGGTTTTTTGTTGACCTTTTTCGCTCAAGGGTAGATGATGAAATATCGTTTTCGGTTTCCGGTTTCCGGTTTTCAGAAATATTTTATTAATTAAATCAATAAAGTGTGCGAGTAGCAGCGGAATCCTGCCGCTGTCCCTCCTCCGGCCTTGGAACCTTGAACCGTGAACTCATTATACCTACTCCTCTCGTTTTTCGATCCTAACAGCAACTTGCACACTAAAAGGTGGGGGAAATGCCTCGACTTAGTTCCGTATCTTACAAGAGCAAAAAAACCCCTCCTCCCGAGGGGCGGGTGCCGCCGTCCAACCTGGAGGCGGAGCAGTCGGTGCTGGGGGGCGCCCTCCTGGAGCCCGGGGCCATGGACCGGGTAGCCGATATCCTGGCCCCCGAGGATTTTTATTATGAGGCTCATGAAAGAATCTACCAGACCATGCTGGAGCTCTACCGGCGTCGGGAGCCGGTTGACCTGGTGACGGTCACGGCCCTGATGCATGACCGGCAACTCCTGGATGCCGTCGGCGGACCGGGTTTTCTGGCCTCCCTGGGGGATAACGTCGGCTCTGCGGCCAATATTGAATATTGGGGGAAAATCGTCCACGAAAAATCTATTCTCCGACGCCTCATCGCCTGCTCCACGGGCATTGCCGCCGAGTGTTACGAACAGATCAATGACGTGGACATATTTTTGGATGAGGTGGAGAATCGTATCTTTTCCATTGCCGAAACCAAGATGCGGCAGGGTTTTTTCAACCTGGGCAGCCTGGTGGAAAGCGAAATCTCCCTGCTGGAAAAATTGTTTGGCCGCCGGGAAATGACCACCGGAGTGGCCACCCATTTCCGGGATATGGACCGCTACACTGCCGGCCTGCAAAATTCCGATCTGATTATCCTGGCCGCCCGCCCCAGCATGGGGAAGACGGCCCTGGCTTTAAATATTGCTTATAATGTGGCCCATTATTCACACCTGCCCGTGGCCGTCTTTTCCCTGGAGATGTCCAAGGAACAGCTCGTCCGGCGGCTGTTGAGCACCATCGGCCGCGTCGACGCCTCCCACCTGCGCCGGGCTTTTTTGACCAACGACCAGTGGGCCAGCCTGACCGAAGCCGCCGGGCAGCTCATGGACTGCCCCATCCTCATTGACGACACCCCGGCCATCACCGCCCTGGAAGTCCGGGCTAAATGCCGCCGTCTGAAGCGGGAAAAAAACCTGGGCCTGGTGCTCATAGACTACCTCCAGCTCATGCGGGGCCGCAGCGAAATAGTCAGCCGGGAGCAGGAGATTTCCGAGATCTCCCGCTCTCTCAAGGCCCTGGCCAAAGAACTGCAGGTGCCGGTGGTGGCATTGTCTCAGCTTAACCGCCGGGTGGAGGAACGTCCCAACAAACGCCCCCAGCTCTCCGACCTGCGGGAATCCGGAGCCATCGAACAGGATGCCGACGTCATTATTTTTATCTATCGGGACGAGGTCTACCGCAAAGACTCCCCGGACAAGGGCGTGGCTGAGATCATCATCGGCAAGCAGCGCAACGGCCCCACCGGCAGCTTCAAACTGCACTTTGCCAGCCAGTTCACCCGGTTCGACGATTTCGCCGAGGAGCTGCCCCCGGATTTCGACTAGCCGGGATGAGTAAGTATGGGGAAATACGTCCTGCTCTGGCTCCCCATGGTAATTCTCGCCATTGCCAACGGGGTGGTCCGGGAAGCCTGGTACGGGAAACACGTAAGCGAACTGCCGGCCCACCAGCTCTCCACCCTCAGCGGGATGGTCCTCCTGGGGCTGTATATGTGGGCTGTCCTGCGCCTCTGGCCACCGGCGACCGCCAGCCGGGCCTGGGCCACCGGTTTGCTCTGGCTGGGCCTCACCGTGGCCTTTGAGTTTCTCTTCGGCCACTACGCCGCCGGCCACTCCTGGAGCCGCCTCCTCCAGAATTACCGGCTGTGGGAAGGCCGCCTCTGGGTCCTCATTCCCCTATGGGTTACGATGGCGCCGTATCTGTTTTTTCGGCTGCAGAGGTAGCCAGGAATAGGAACTGAATTATTCTTCCGCTTGAGGAGTTAAATTTAACAAGATACATATCTTTCAGATATTATAATGATTTCTGGGGGTTCGTATCCGACTCCCCTTTTTCCCAGGTGAAGTTAACCGGCGGCACCTGGCAGCATCAACAGATATACTTCCTGGACGACATGGTGTTTAGTTGGGAGAAGCCTTTGCCGGCAACGGTTAGTATGTTGGGCGCCACGCCGCAGGTGGCGCCAACGCCCCTGCCCGGAGCCCTTTGGCTGGTGGGCAGCGTCTTGTTAGCCTTCCTGGGGCTGCGGCGGCTGCAAAGCGGGCAGTCCTGAAGAAAATGAATGGGGCGGCCAGGCCCGGGAAAACATCCTCGGGCCTCCGGAGCAGTTACTCTTTGGGGCATTCCTACTTCAATTATTATCCATGGCGAACAACGGAGCCGGCTTCCTGGCCGCCCGCTCTTCCGGGTCCGGCTCGGGGAAATCCTCGGCCGTGAAAAGCTCCCCGGCCAGGATGTTATCCAAGCTGCTTGTCAATTCCGGCCACATGGCCACGGTGTGTTCCAGGACCCAGAGCAGGTCCAGTAGTTCCTCGTCGAATTCCCAGGACTCCGGCCGGATGTCGTCCAGGGGCGATGATTTTCTTCCGGCCCCCTTTTTCATCCGGTAGGCCAGCCAGGATTTGAGGACCTCGAATCCCGAAACGCTGAACTCCCACACCTCCGGCCGCACCGGGGCAAACACTCCCTTCCCCACATGCAGCTTTTGGACAGCGGCTTCATACGAAAAGGATTCTGGATAATCCTTGGGGGCGGCCGGGGTCCCGACGAGACACCGGCTGGCGCCCGGCGGCACCCGGCCGGGGCGCTGATCAGGGGGGACCAGGCGCTCCCCATAGGTGTGCAGCCACAACAGGCGGCGGCCCAGGGCCACGGCCCGATTAAACAAGGCCGCATCCCGGGTGACCGGCAGCCGCGGCCCGGGGATGGTCAGTTCATCCCAGAACCGGCGGACATACTCCGGGGAGGCCATCAGGGCGTAGGCATAGGCCAAGAAATCCTCCGGCGGCACCTCCTGCTCATACGTCTGGGCCAGCCTCTCCAAGACGCCCCGGGTGATGTTGGGTTCCGTGGCGTCGGCATCCCGCCACAGGGGGATGACATCTTTTCCCCCGCGGTTGCAGAAATGATGTAAGTCGGGAATTAAAGAGGTTGCCATGGCCGCTGGTCCTTGACCTAAAACGTCTGTTAAGAGACTGGTAAAGTAAATCTGCCTGTTGTTGTTGGCTCTCAAAATACCCGGTCTAATGAATTCACAGAGACGATTATCTAAAATGGCCCATCGCTGATCGAGGCTTCTATAGCCATAGCGACTGAGATCTGGGCATTGCTCTCCTGTTGGCAGCTTTCTCAGAGCAAGAAGTGTTATTCCTGTTATGGGATTCTTATATGTTCCATTAATCTTCCGATCTCTGGTTGTTCGAAACAGTTCTTCTTTTTTTGAGTTATCCTCTTTAATAAAAGTGCTCCAACGTTTTTTTAAGACATCCTTATTTTCTCCAATCGGCCAGATTCTCTTAAATTGAACCCCACTTATTTGCCACGGAAAAAGATCGGTCAGCAGCGGCCAGCGCCAGTAAGGCTTGTCGCTGGTGGGCAGGAAGGGCTCATGCCAGCCGCTGAGGCACTCCCGCCAGGGCAGGTCCCGGAACTGCTCTACCTGGGCCAGAGTTCGCAGCTTTTCCTCCCGCCGGCCGCTGATCCGGGTATAGCGCACCCTGGCCGGCTGCTCCCGGTGGGCCTCGCCGTAGCGCACCCCGATGGCGATGGCCACCGGCGTCCGGATGGCAAAGACGTTCTCGGTTTTGCGGGCCCCCAGGTTGTCCCCCTCCAGATCGATAATCCACAGGTCGTCGAAGATCTGGCGCATTACCTGCCGCATCCCGGCAAAACCCGGCCCTCGCAGATAAGAAGCGGCGGTGATGAAGCTGACAATGCCGCCCCCGCCTTTGTTTTCAAAGACCTTCCACAGGGCCCAGCGCCAGAAATAGACATAGTCGTTGTAGAGATTCTTGGCGTGCAGTCCCAGGCCCAAGGCATCCAGAGGCTTAAGGAAATCCGCCAGGAGAGGCCGCT
The DNA here is from genome assembly GCA_016874895.1 of Deltaproteobacteria bacterium. GTDB lineage: Bacteria > Desulfobacterota > Desulfobaccia > Desulfobaccales > Desulfobaccaceae > Desulfobacca. Next base: position 7,439 of record VGSX01000019.1, on the reverse strand, counting down.
CCCCCAGGGCCTCATCCCCAAACCTCACCCAACCCCCTTTCCTTTTAATGAGACCCTTTTCCTCCAGGTCGATCTGCTGGCGGTGATACGGGGGATTGCCCAGGCAGACCAGCACCGGGGCCGCGGCTTTCACCTGCTGGGCCCGCTTGTGCTCCTCGGCCAGTTCCTTGTACATAAAGGGAAACTGGGGCAGGGGGGAGCGGGGGGATTCCAGGGTGTCGGTGAGATAGACGTGGACGCCGTCCGGGGGCAGGTGCCCGCCTTCCGCCAGGATTTCCTGGGTCAGGCGCAGGTGGGCCACGGCGTAGGGGCCCACCAGGATTTCGAAGGCGTGGATATTCCGGGCCGCCTGGGTGGCGGCCTGGGCCCGCAGGCCCGGCCCCTTGGCCGCCTCTATCTGTTGCAGGCCGTGCTGCAAGGCCGCCAGGACATAGGTGCCCGTACCGGCTCCCGGGTCCAGGGTGACCACCTCCGGACTGACAAAGGAATAATCCGCGTTGAAGCGTTCCGTCAGGATCTGGGCTACCAGGCGCACCTGGGCCTGCACCACCTCCACCGGGGTGTAATAAACTCCCCGTTCCTTGCGCATCTTCGGATCATAGGCCGCCAGAAAATCTTCGTAAAAATAGAGCCAGGGCTCGCCTCTGCTCTTTTGCACCACCGCCCCGGGATCGATGGCCCCGATGACCCGCTCCAAAACCTCGATGGAGGTCTTCATCTCCTCTCTGGCCTTGGGGTCCCCCAGGATGTTCAGGGTATCGGCCAGGAGGCGGTGGCCGGTGCGGATGGCCTCCGAGGCCTGGGGTATGGACAGCCTCTCGCCTGTTCCGGACAGACGGGCCAGCAGCAGGGCATAGGTAAGGGTCTGGGCATAAGCGTCGGCAAATTGGCCATCATCGGCTTCGGGGAAGAGGTACCGCCGCCAGTCTGAGGCCAGCAGGGTCAGGTCGGAATCAGGGTTTGCCAATGCCCGGAGGACATCCCGGCGCAGCAGTTGGCACAGCGGGGCCAGAATCTCCGCCAGGGCCGACGGCAGCGCCGGAACCATAGGGCGCCAGGCCAGAAAATCGCGCAGCAGCACTCCTAAGTCTTCGGCATCGCGGTCCCGGATGGCCTCCTGGCCATCTTGCGTAACATCCCCGGAGAGACGAACGCTCTGGCCCTGTTTCGTCCCATTGCGGAAAAGAGTCCAATCGTTCCCATCGGTATAAATGAGGTTGGGCAGATTTTTAAACCTCTCCCACTGTTCCCGGTCCCCGCCCTTGAATTTTTCCGGGTCAGCTCCTTTCCCGGGCGCCTTCAACTCAACGTGGCCGGTTAAGAGCCCCTTCACCGTGACGCCCAGATCAGGGCGCCCCCCTTGCTCAGCCTGGACCTCCGTCGCCACCTCGGTGGCGTATCCCAGCGCCTGGCCGCAGCCCCTGAGCAATTCGGCCATGGGACTTTTCAACTGATCTTCGGGATGGAACGAGACGGGGAGACCAAAGGTGGCGGTTAAGGCGGCGGCATACTTTCTCAGTTCGGCGGCAATAAGTGAAATCACAGTCATGGTCTTAGCTCGTGGTTGTCGGTTGGGGAAGGCCCGGACATCGGGAACTATCCCAAGACTCTATGATTTTAAGAGAAAAGTCAACCTCAATACAGTCGTAAACGATATCATTTTCCTCAAACAAGGCCATCTTATCTCAGTTACCGTGCTTTAAAGGGTGCGAAAGTTAAACATGTTACATTCCCTCAACGCCACCACACGGTGATTGTTTCCAGGAAATTATCTTGTAATCCTTGTAAAAATTATAGTTGAATCCTTAAGTTTCGTTTTTTATAATTAATATTATACATTAATAAAGGCGAGAACCATGGAGAGAAAAAAGTTTATCTACTATCAAGAAGAAGATATGTTCGTTGGCTGGCTCGAAGAATTCCCCGATTATAAAACTCAAGGGGAAACCCTTGCCGAGCTTAAGGAAAATTTGCAGGATCTCTATTCTGAGTTATCCAGTGGCAATATACCAAAAATCCTTCGGGTCGGGGAGCTTCTCGTGGCATGAAGCGGAAGGATTTAATCCGTTTAATTGAAGCAAACGGTTGCCTTTTCATCCGTCACGGCGGTCGACATGATTGGTATCAGAACCCGAAAACTAAAATATCCCAGCCCATCCCTCGCCACAGGGAGATAAAAGATTCCTTGGCGAAACATATAGTGAAGATGCTGACCAGCTTAAACTTCTAATGGTGGTAATCCGAATCGAGGCCGCAAAAACCAAAGGGCGGGATGAGCAGCGCTTTCCCGCCCTACAAGGTTTACTATCTAATCCCTCTTCCCTTTTCCCTCTTCCCTTTCTTACGGCGCCAGCCGGTCCATGAGCCGGGGAAAGGGAATGGCCTCCCGGACGTGGTGCAGGCCGCAGATCCAGGCCACCAGGCGTTCCAGGCCCAGGCCGAAGCCGCTGTGGGGTACGCTGCCGTAGCGGCGCAGGTCCAGGTACCATTCGAGAGGCTCCCGGGGGAGGTGATGCTCCTCCAGGCGTTCCAGGAGGGCCTCCAGGTCGTCCTCCCGCTGGGAGCCGCCGACGATTTCCCCTACCCCTTCCGGGGCCAGGACGTCCACGCAGAGGACGGTGCGGGGGTCCCCGGGGTCCGGTTTCATATAAAAGGCCTTGCAGTTTTTGGGGTAACGGTGGATCAGGACCGGCCGGTCGAATGATTCGGACAGGAAGGACTCCTCCGGCGCGCCCAGGTCCTCTCCCCAGGGAACCTGATGGCCGCCGGCCGCCAGGCGCTCCAGGGCCGCGGTGTAGCTCAGGCGGGGGAAGGGAGGTTGGATCGCCTCCAGGGGTCCCAGGGGGCGTTCCAGGGCGGTGAGTTCCTTAACCCGGGTGGCCAGCACCCGTTGGATAATGGCGCAGATGAGGGCCTCTGCCAGGGCCATGATGTCTTCCAGTTCGGCAAAGGCAATCTCCGTCTCCAGCATCCAGAACTCCGTCAGGTGGCGCCGGGTCTTGGATTTCTCGGCCCGGAAGGTGGGCCCGAAGCAATATACCTTGCCCAGGGCCATGGCCGCGGCCTCCAGATAGAGCTGGCCGCTCTGGGTGAGGTAGGCCTTGCGATCCCCGAAATAGTCGGTCTCGAACAGGGTGGTGGTGCCTTCGCAGGCGGTGGGGGTAAAAATGGGGGTGTCCACCAGGATAAAGCGGCGCTCCCCGAAAAAATCCCGGCAGGCCCGGATGATTTCGTCCCGCACCCTTAAGATGGCCTGTTGCCGGGGGCTGCGCAGCCATAGGTGGCGGTGGTTCAGGAGAAAATCCACCCCGTGTTCTTTAGGGGCGATGGGATAGTCCTGGGCCAGGTGCCAGGGGTGGACCGAGGTGAGGTCCAGCTCGTAGCCGCCCGGAGCCCGGGGTTCAGCCCGCACCAGACCCGTGACCCACAGGGAGGATTCCTGGGTCAGGCGGTCAAAAGCGGCAAAGTCGGCCTCAGGGATTTTCCCTTTGACCATGACGCTCTGGACCAATCCGGTGCCGTCCCGGAGGATGAGAAACCGCACCTTGCCGCTGGAGCGCTTGTTGTACAGCCACCCTTGCAGGGTGACCTCCTGGCCCGCCTTGGCGGACAGGTCTTCTATGTAGGTAAGGTTGGTCATTTCGGTGAACCTGGAAAGCGGCCAGGGGCCTGGCAGTTTTGAACGTCGCGGGTTATTGCGAGGGAAGCGAGAAATCTCATGGTGATGCTTTTGAAAAAAGTCATTTTCACCCCTCACCCCGACCCTGAGCATTACCCACAAGTTCGGAGACGGCGGTTTGGTTTCGGGATAACTAAGTAGCTTAAAGGAGAATCTTAATATGGGCCCGCTGGCGGATGCCTTTCAAGTGTTCTGAAAAGAGTTTAGCCGTTTCTTCCCGCCCCAGAATCTGTTCGATCTGTCCCCTGACTTCTTCGAAGCTCCGGGCCTGCCCCATTTTTAAATCCATCATTTTAATAATCTGAAAGCCCTGAGGGGTCTTGAGCGGCACCACTTCTCCCGGCCGCAGACTGGCCAGGAACTCGAAAAATCTGGGATCAAGATCGCCCTGACGGACGTAACCCAGATCGCCGCTGGGAATGCCGGGCATAGGTTTGGATTGCTCCTGGGCCAGTTTATTAAAATCTGCTCCGCGCTTGGCCTCAAGGAGAATCCTTTCGGCCTGGGACCGGATTTCCTCCTGCTGCAGGTCGCTGCTACCCGGAGGGACCGGGAGGCTGATGACCTTGATGTGCACCCGATTTTCCGCTCCCTTGAAGTGTTCCTCATAATAACGCCTGGCCTCGGCTTCCGGGACTTTAACCCTGGCTTTGACCGTGACGGACATGAGACGGTCCTGGATGATCTGTTCAGAAATCTGTTGGCGGAGTTGTTCCAGGGTCATCCCATCTTTGGCCAGGGCGTTGGCCAGAGCTTCATCGTCAGCAAAACCGTTTCTTTGTTTGATGTCGTCCAGGGCTTTTTGCAGTTCCTTGTCCGAAACCGTCATGCCGTACCGTTTAGCCTCTTCTTTGGCCAATTTACGGTCGATGAGGACATCCAGCATCTGGCGGCGGAAGGCATCGTTATCCTTGGGCTGGGGGGCGCCGGGATTGGCCTGCACATATTTCATGGCCTGTTCCAGTTCCGACAGGGTAATAATTTCTTCGTTGACCTGGGCCACGATGCGATCCACGATTTTGGCGGCAACCATGCCCGGGGGCAGGAGCGCCAGGCAGGCGAAAAGAACCAGTAAAAGTCTTAACCTCATGGTGTTGCTTCCTTAGGGGGCCGGACTGCGATCCGGACTTTGGGCGTTTCTTTCCGAAATAACAAAAAATTCTATCTCTTTCAAGACTTTTTTCAAACGCTCCATAGGGGCCCAATCCTCCTGGAGGTGAATCCGCAGCTGATTATCGGGAGTCAACCGATATCGGCGGGGCTGTTTCAAGGCCGCGGCAACCAGCCGTTCCTGATCCAGGTGGTGCGTCATGGCAAAGGTGATGGTGATGAGACCGTTGCTCATGTCCAGCCGTTTGATGCCGATCTGCCGCAGGATGCTCTTGGCCTGCACCACCTCCAGGAGATTGGCGGCCTCCGGCGTCAAGGGGCCATAACAATCCAGTAATTCTTCGGTCAGGGCGTCTATCTCTTCTTTAGTCAGGCGGCCGCTCAAACGCCGGTACATAATCAAACGCTGATCGATATCCGGGATGTAAGCTTCGGGCAGATAGGCAGCCACCGGCAGGTGCAGTTCGGGGTCCGGGGTCAGGTCCTTGGGTTCGCCTTTGAGGCGGTTGATTTCTTCTTCCAGGAGTTGTAAATACATTTCGTAGCCCACTTCGGCGATATGACCTGATTGAGCTGCCCCCAACATATTGCCGGCGCCTCTGATCTGCAGGTCGTGCAGGGCGATCTTGAACCCAGACCCCAATTCGGTGAACTCCATCAGGGCCTTAAGCCGCTTCTGGGCCTCGGGGTTCAGGTGTTCTTCCTCGGGCACCAGCAGATAGGCATAGGCCTGCTCCCGACCCCGGCCCACCCGGCCCCGTAACTGGTAGATCTGGGCCAGCCCCAGGGCATGGGCGCGATTGATAATTATGGTGTTGGCCGCCGGAATGTCCAGGCCCGCTTCAATGATGGCGGTGCAGACCAGGACATCGATTTCCTGCCGCCAGAACTTCCACATCACGTCTTCCAGGTTTCTCTCCTGCATCTGGCCGTGGGCCATACCCAGCCGGGCCTCCGGGACCAGGCGTTGGATATGGGTAGCGTAGGCAGGCAGGTTGCGGACCCGGTTATGGACAAAAAAGACCTGGCCGCCCCGGCGCAATTCCCGCTGAATGGCCTCCCGGATGATAGTGTCGTCCGGCCGGCATAAATAGGTGCGGATGGCCGTTCGTTCCGCCGGCGGGGTGTTGATGATGCTCATTTCCCGGATCCCGGTCATGGCCATCTGCAGGGTCCGGGGGATGGGGGTGGCGCTGAGGGTCAAAACATCCACGGTCTGCCGGAACTGTTTTAATTTCTCTTTGTGGCTGACCCCGAAGCGCTGCTCCTCATCCACGATGAGAAGCCCCAGCTCCCTGAAATGTACGTCTTTTTGGAGCAGCCGGTGGGTGCCGATGACGATATCCACCTTGCCGGCGGCTAAATCGGCCAGGATGGCCTTCTGTTCTCCGGGGCTCTTAAAACGGCTGAGAACCTTGATGACGAGAGGATAAGGCTGGAAGCGTTTCCGGAAGGTCTCAAAATGCTGTTCCGCCAGGACGGTGGTGGGCACCAGAAAGGCCACCTGGCGGCCGTCCATGGCGGCCTTGAAGGCGGCCCGCAAGGCCACCTCGGTTTTGCCGTATCCCACGTCGCCGCAAATCAAGCGGTCCATGGGGCGGTCGCTGAACATATCCTCCCAGACATCCTGAATGGCATTTAATTGATCCGGGGTCTCCTCAAATTCAAAAGTGGCTTCAAATTCCCGCAGGGCCGGGTCCGGGGGGGAGTACTGGTGGCCCGGCAGCACCTTGCGGGCGGCATACAATTCCACCAGTTCCCGGGCAATCTTTTCCACGGCCCGGCGGACCTTTTTTTTGGTTCTCTCCCAGGATTTGCCCCCCAATTTCTCCAGGGGGGGAACAGCATCGTCCACTCCCATGTATTTCTGCACCAGGTGCAGGCGGTCCACCGGCAGATACAGTTTGTCGCCGCCCAGATATTCCAGATAGAGGAAGTCATTGATTTCGTGGCCCACGGAAAGCTTCACCAGGCCCCGATACAGGCCGATGCCGTGGTCCAGATGAACGATGGGGTCCCCCACTTTGAGGTCGTTCAGAGAGGTGAAAAATTGCAAAGGGCGGCTGCTGCGCCGCTTGGGGGTTTCCTTGGCCGCGCCCAGGACTTCTTCTTCGGTGAGGATGATCAAGGCTTCTGTCAGCCATTGGAATCCGGCGGAGAGGCCATCCCAGGTTAACTGAATGGTCCCGGGGCGCTGCCAGCGGGGGGTGGGGCTGAGCTCGCACTGGACCCGGCGGTCGGCCAACAGGAGACTTAAACGCTCCGCCTGCGAACGGCTGCGACAGACTAACACCACTTGAAAGCCGCTTGCCCGCCACTCCTGCATGCGGGCGGCCAGGGGAGCGGTTATCCGTCCCGGTTCTGCAGCGGCCGCGGCCAGGGAGGCCGCCAGCTCCCGGTTGCCCGTAACGGCGAAATAAAACACCCGAGCTCCGGCCGAGGTCTGGTCCGTAAAAGGCACCGCGTGGCAGCGCAGGGTTTGAAAACGTGACATGACCTCCAAGCAGTTTACCCAGGCCTCTTCCTCCTCCGGCCTTTCCTGGTTTTCCCTGGCCAGATAGGCGTCCAGTTCCTGTTTTAGATTGAGCGGGTCCCAGAGGGCCACCAGGCAATTATCGGGCAGATAGTCCCCCAGGGTTTCGGTTCTTTC
>VGSX01000018.1 GCA_016874895.1 Deltaproteobacteria bacterium | reverse complement strand
GGCCGGCAGAGAACCAGGCATCCCCATATTCATGAAGGATTTGGATCAGGACCCCATGCTCTTGAATGTCCACAACGGCATCCTGGACCTGAAGACCGGTGCTCTCCTTCCTCCAGACCGCAAATATTTGATCACCAAACTGGCCCCGGTAACATATCAGCCTAAGGCCTCCTGTCCATGGTGGATGAGTTTTCTTGACCGGATTATGGGGGGTGACGGGCAGATGGTCGATTTCCTGCAGCGAGTGGTGGGCTACACCCTCATCGGCGACAATCGGGAGAGAGTCTTTTTTATCTTGTACGGGAAAGGCGATAACGGCAAAACCACTTTTCTGGAAACCATCCGGGCACTTATGGGTGATTATGCCCAGGTGGCCGAATTCAGCACGTTCCTTGTCAGAAGATCATCTCAGGTACGCAACGATCTGGCCAAACTCAAAGGGGCCAGGTTTGTCTCGGCCTCAGAAGGGGATAGGGGCGCCCGGTTGAATGAGGCACTCTTAAAATCCATAACCGGAGGCGACCAGATCACCGCCAGACGATTATATGAAGAATATTCCGACTTTGTCCCTGCCTGCAAAATTTTTTTGGCCACCAATCATAAACCTGTGGTCCGGGATACCAGTCATGGTCTTTGGCGCCGGCTTCGATTGATTCCCTTCAACGTGACAATCCCTGCCTCCGAACAAGACAAGACCCTGATCAGAAAACTGACTCAAGAACTCCCGGGAATCCTGAATTGGGCAATACAAGGATGTCTGAAATGGCAAGAACGGGGATTGGAACAGCCTGAAGGAGTGTTAACGGCTACCAGAAATTATCAAACTGAAAGTGATATCATTGGCCTATTTCTGAAGGATTGTACGGTATTGGAACCTGGATTGAGAGTCTCAGCACAGAACTTAAGACAAGCTTTCACGAGATATATGGAAGAGCAAGGAAAAGGTGATGACGTGAAGAATAAGCTGGGGGAATTGAAATCAAGAATGGAGGATATGAACCTGAGTTATAAGAGAACCAGTAAAACCGGAGGATATGAATGGCATGGAATCCGTTTGGTGATGCACTGAATCACTGAATTAACTGAAGCAGAAAACCATAAATTCCCTTTGAATTTTCCTTATATGATGGTTTATGGATTTAGCTTCAGTTCCTTCAGTGATTCAGAGAGTTTTCCATCCTCTCCAGCCTTGAGTTTTTTTCATGAGACCATTCCATGATTCTCAGACATCACCCTATGAGAATTCAATAAAATCCAGCAATCAGAATTCCGACACAGAGATTACCTTGCATCACATATCTTGATGCTTTCTTTTCAGAATTAAACTGCAATTATCTTTTAAGTTTCTCAGAACAAATAAATAGGTAATTATGCCCTTATTAAAATCTCATAACAAGGAGAAAAGAGAAATGGAAGTTCAAATTGACAGCTTTCACCGGTATAGGAATAACACGTTGCAAGGCTTTTTTAATGTTTATTTTCCCGATTCAGGCATGGTCATTCGAGGTTTTTCGTTGCACAAAAATGACAAATCCAAGTGGATTGAGATCCCTGCAAAGCCTCCCACCAATCCTGAATCGAATGCTCCCTGGACGAAGATATTATTTTTTTATGACAAAAGGGAAGAGATTAAGTTCTTGAGTACCTTAATGAAAGCTCTTGATGAATACCTTGGCAAACAACCTGATATCTCATTTGATTAAAGGAGGAGAGGTATGAAAGTCAAGAAGTACGTGCATGGAGTGACATTTTTTGTGTCACCAGAGATGTTAAAATTACTGAAAAAGGTATCAGATCAGAAGGAAATCAGCCTCTCGGAATTATTAAGAGAGATCATCGACCAGTATTTAGTGAAGAGATTAGAAGAAAGGTAGGACGGGAAGAGCTATGTTTTGCGGCCATCTTCTGGCAGCTTGAAGAATAAGCTGAAACATAGCTCTCTCTATGTTCAAGATCAAATCTGTAGAAGAATTATTTAAAAAGGAACCAAAACCCATGAGAAAAACCACCGCCATCAGAGGAATCATAGAAGAAATCTGCTTTCACGACCCCAAACTTAACGTGGTCATTGCAACCTTGAGAGAAGAGCATACGGATGACCTGGTGAAAATCTCCGGATTCAATCTTCCGCTCCCCTATGGAGATCTTTTGGAATTGACGGGAATCTGGCTGATAGATGCAGAAACCGGCCACCAGTTTCGAGTCTCCCAGGTCACCGTCCTGGAATACGCCTCTCTGGACACCACGATCAGACATGTGCGGGCTATGATGGAAAGAAGAAAAGCTGGTGGGGGTCATACCAAAACCGCCGCCGCCACCGTTTAATTGGCAGAAGCGGATTCCTGAGGCCTTGGTGGGGGCCGAAGTTCGGCAATCCGGGCCGCCAGTTCGTCTAATTTGTTCTCATCTGGAAACGTAATTAACTGAATTAATTTCATAAAGAGCCATTTTTTCCTCGCGTTTTCCTTCGGAAAGTGGTAACCTCTTTCAACTAACCGGTTGAATTGGTTTAGAAAGATAACTTTCCGAGGTTGATCTATGCGCCAAAAACGGGACCCGCAACGGAACCTCCTGTATCTTATGGCGAGGAACAAGTTGGCCCGGGAACTGGAGGCCATTTCCCGGGTCCTGGACCTCAATCCGGCTATCCTGGACCTGGTTTTGCGGGACCTGGTGACCTGTCAGCGGACGGATACCGGGCGCCACGGCATGACCGCCGAGCAGGTGCTGCGCTGCGCCATTTTGAAGCAATACCGGGAGTTGACCTACGAGGAGCTGGCCTTTCATCTGGAAGACTCCCTGGCCTTCCGGTCTTTTGCCCGGCTGAAGATGGGTCAATATCCCTGCGGCTCCACGTTGCAGGAAAACATCACAGCCACCAACGCCGAGACCTGGGAAGCGGTGAACCGGAGGCTCCTGGAACATGCGGCCCAACAAAAGGTGGAGAAGGGGCGGGCTGTGCGCCTGGATGCCACGGTGGTGGAGACCCACATCCATCATCCCACCGATTCCACCCTGCTGCTGGACGGTATCCGGGTGATCACCCGGCTGCTCCAGGCCGGCAAGGAGCTTAAGCCCACGCCGTGGTACACTTTTGCCGATCATCAAAGGGCCGCCAAGAAACGGGGCTTGCAGATTCAGGGCGCCCGTAAGGAGCAGGTGCGGCTCAAGGCGTATCGGGAGCTGCTGTCCCTGGCTCACCGGGTGCTGGGCTATGCCCGGCAGGCCGTGGCCGAGCTCCAGGGGTTTGTGGGGGCGGACCTGAATGAGACCATCGCCGCCCATAAGGTCCTGGCACAACTGGAAAGAGCGGTATCGCTGCTGCTGCGGGTGCTGTCGCAGACCGAGCGCCGGGTGATCCGCGGCGAGAAGGTGCCGGCCGGCGAGAAGGTGGTTTCCTTCTTTGAGTGCCACACCGATGTGATTGTCAAGGGCCGCCGGGACACCCGGTACGGCCACAAGGTCTTTCTGAGCGGCGGCCGCTCCGGGATGATCCTGGACTGCGTCATCGCCCGGGGCAACCCCGCCGATGCGGTGATGTTCCCGGATTTGCTCAGCCGGCAGGAGGCGATCTACGGTCGTCCGCCTCTGAAGACTGCGGCGGACGGCGGCTTCGCCTCCCGGGATAATCTGCGGCGGGCCAAGACCCGTGGCGTCAAGGACGTGATGTTCGCCAAGAAGCGGGGCCTGGGGGTGCTGGACATGGTCCGGAGCCTGTGGGTTTACAAAAAGCTGCGCAACTTTCGGGCCGGCATCGAGGCCAATATTTCCCGGCTGAAACGGGCCTTTGGTCTGGATCGCTGTAACTGGCAGGGCTGGCCGGGCTTCCGGCAATATGTCTGGAGCGCGGTGGTGTCCTACAATGTCCTGGTTCTGGGGATGTTGCTCCCGGCTCACTGAGGTGGCCCCACCCCGGGCGTCCTGACCAAGGGAGAGGTCCGCCCAAAAGAGGGGATAATCGGGCAACAATGCCCCGCTAACCGGCAAATTCGTTCTCATAACCTTGGATTAAACCGGCCTCGGCAGCAAATTGTCGCCCCAGGCTCATACGCCACCATAAAATGATGACTTTCTGGATGAGAACTATCTAAAACCGCCAGAGCTTAGCCTGGCGCACCAAGAGGCTCCCTTGACATTTTTTCCCTTGACCTAAGGTGCGTATTCACTTATGATCAGTCCATTTGAAGCAAAGGCACTTCAGGGAACCTCTGACCGTGGGATACAGCCATTGTGCCCGCACCGTATCATATTTGCAACCGTGACATAGGTTTTCACCTACTGAAGGAGAAGGGTTGCTTGCATGGATGCATTCTACCGCAACAAGGTCATCCTCATCACCGGCGCGGCGGGGACGGTGGGCAGAGAGGTGGTGTCCCAACTCTTGCCCTGGGGGCCGGCGGAATTGCGCCTGATGGACAACAATGAGACCGAATTGTTCTTCATGGGGGAAAATTACCGGTCGGCGGGGTGCGTCAGGGCCTTCCTGGGAGACGTGCGGGACGCCGACAAGCTGCGCCTGGTGGCCAAAGGCGCGGACATCATCTTCCACATCGCCGCGTTCAAGCATGTCTATCTCTCCGAATACAACCCCCTGGACGCGGTCCAGACCAACGTCCTAGGCGTTAATAACGTGGTGTTTGCGGCCCTGCGGCACCACGTCCCCTACGTGCTCTTCACCAGTTCGGACAAGGCCGTCAACCCCACCAACGTCATGGGCACTTCCAAGCTCTTGGGCGAGCGCATCATCACCGCGGCCAACATCGTCAACACCAACCAGAACCAGGTGTTCGCCAGCGTGCGCTTCGGCAACGTGCTGGGGTCCCGGGGGTCGGTGCTGCCCATCTTCCTGGAGCAGATCCGCAAGGGCGGCCCGGTCACCATCACCGACGCCCAGATGACCCGGTTCATCATGACCGTGCCGGAGGCGGGGCGGTTGGTGTTGGAGGCCTGCTCGCTGGCCTGCGGCGGCGAAGTCTTCATCACCAAAATGGCCGTGGTGCGCATCGTGGACCTGGCCCGGGCCATGATCGAGCTGCTGGCGCCCAGATACGGGTTCGATCCGGCGGACCTCCCCCTCGCCTATGTGGGCCCCCGGCCGGGTGAGAAGCTTTTTGAGGAATTGATGACCGAATCGGAAGTGGCACATTCCCTGGAATTGCCGCGCCTGTTCGTGGTGTTGCCGGCGCTGCGGGCGTTCTACCAGAAGATCGCTTACAATTATTACAACGATCAGGACTTCCCCAAAGCGGAGCGGGCCTACAATTCCTCCAACGAGGCCTGCCTGCATCTCTCCGCCATTAAGAGGTATCTGGTCCGCTCCGGTGTGCTGGAAGCCATGGGCGCCCCTCCCGCGGTTAAGGAAGGGCAGTACGGCCTGGCGGCGGAACCGGCGGCGCTCTATCAGGTCACCCCCAAGAGACCGGTATTATGAGGGTGTTGATCCTGGGGGGCGACGGCTACCTGGGATGGCCCACCGCCATGCACCTGTCGGCCCGGGGCCATGAGGTGGCCGTGGTGGACAACTATTTCCGGCGGCAGGCCTGCCACGCCCTCAACTGCGAGCCGCTGATTCCCGTCCCCAATCTGCACCAGCGCCGTCGCCGCTGGGAGGAAACCTGGGGGCGGAAGATCCGGGTAGATATCGGCGACCTCTGCGATTACAATTTTGTCAGCCGGGTGTTCCGGGAGTTCAGCCCCGAAGGCGTGGTCCATTACGCGGAACAGCCTTCGGCCCCCTATTCCATGATGGACCGTCAGGCCGCGGTCTTCACCCTGACCAACAACCTGGTGTCCACCTGCAATCTCATCCACGCGGTCCGGGAATTTCAGCCGCAGTGCCACATCGTCAAACTGGGCACCATGGGGGTCTACGGCACCCCCAACATCGATATTGAGGAGGGGTACCTGGAGGTGGAGCATAAGGGCCGGCGCCATCGCTTCCTTTACCCCAAGGAGCCCGGCTCCCTGTACCACCTCACCAAGGCCCAGGACGGGGACCTCCTCTTTTTCTATTGCCGCATGTGGGACCTCCGGGTCACCGACCTGAACCAGGGCCCGGTGTACGGCATGCTCACCCCGGAATCCCGGACGGACGAAGGGTTGACCTCATTTTTCAATTATGACGCCATCTTCGGCACCGTGCTCAACCGGTTCCTGGTCCAGGCCGCAGCAGGAGCGCCGCTGACGGTTTACGGGGAAGGGGGTCAGACCCGGGGCTATCTGGACCTCAGGGACACCCTGGCCTGCGTGGAACTGACGCTTCTCCACCCCGCGGAGGCGGGGCAGTATCGGGTCTTCAATCAGTTCGTGGAAACCTTCAGCGTCATGGACCTGGCCCTGCGGGTGCAGGAGGCGGGGCAGGAATTGGGACTGTCCGCGGAGATCGTCAAGATCCCCAATCCCCGCCGGGAAGCGGAATCGCACTACTACAATCCCGCGCACACCGGTCTGTTGGACCTGGGGCTGACGCCCCACTACCTGACCCGGGCCGGCCTGGTGGAGATGCTCCAGCTGGTCCGACGCCACCAGGAGCGGATCGACACCTCGTTGCTTATGCCCACGGTGACCTGGCGTTAGGAATGCCGCACCGCCGGCGCCGGTTGCCGCTTTGAGAGAAATATGCCGCCTGTCCGTCTGCACCAGCGTCTGAAGGGCAAACTGCTGCTCATGGCGGGAGACGCCGTCATCATCGCCCTGATCACCGTCTGGCAAGTGGCCGACAAAATCTCCGACTACCCGGACCTGCTGGGCGGCTATGCCAAGGTGGGGGTGATCCTGCTGCTCCTGCTCTCCCTGTATCTGGTGAGCAATTACCTGTTCGGGTTATATGATGAAGAGGCCGTGGGGAATGCCGAAAAGGCGCTGCTGTTCACCGTCCTGTCCTCAATCGTGGTGTTTGTCCTGTTCAGCAGCCTTTCCTATTTCATCATCAGCTTGCGGCCGGGAAAGGTCAATCTGCTGGCCACGGTGGGGCTGTGCGCTGTCCTTTTGCTGGCGTGGCGCTTCCTGTATGTCCGCCTGTTTCGCCCGGCTCCCCGGCGCCTCCTGCTCATCGGCAACGACCAGTTGATCGGCGAGATCAAAGAGGAAATTCAGCGTCACGGCGCCGGGAGCTATGAGGTGTTGGGCCACTGGCACCGGTACAGCCACAATCCCACCCTGCCGGACCTGGCCGGCGTGGTCCGGGACCAGAAGGTGGACCAGGTGGTCTATTCGGTCCACTCCCGGATTCTGGACAGAGTCAGCAGCTCCCTGATCAACCTGCAGATGGCGCAACGCCAGATTACCAATGCCTACACCTTTTACCAGCAACTCACCGGCAAATTCCCCATCCGCCATGTGGACGACTTCTGGATGCTGGTCAACAGCCGGCGGGAAATCCTTTTCCCCCGCCTGCGGGCCAAGGTGAAACGCGTCTTCGACTTCCTCTTCGCCTGCCTTCTGCTGCCGACGGCCCTGCCGGTCCTGGCCCTGGCCGCCATCGCCATCAAAGTGGAGAGCAAAGGCCCGGTGCTGTTCATCCAGGAACGCCTGGGCCTTTTCGAGAAGCCCTTTCGCCTGTGCAAGCTGCGCACCATGGTGGATAACGCCGAAGCCCTCTCCGGGCCCACGTGGTCCAGTGAGCGCGACCCGCGCATCACCCGGGTGGGGAAATGGCTGCGCAAGCTCAGGTTGGACGAGCTCCCCCAGATTTTCAACGTCCTCAAAGGGGAGATGAGCATCATCGGCCCCCGGCCCATCCGCCAGCACTTTGCCGACCTTTTGGCTTCGGATATTTCCTATTATCGGCTGCGCTTCCTCACCAAGCCGGGCCTGACGGGCTGGGCCCAGGTCAACCATGATTACGCCGGCTCCGTGGCCGGACAGGCCGAGAAGGTGCAATACGACCTCTTCTATATCATCAACCAGTCGTTCTTTCTGGATGTTTTTATCCTCATCAAGACCTGTCGGGTGATGCTCTGGGGTAAGGGCACCTGACCGGCTGGGGCGGGGCGTTTGAACATTTCGTATCTGATTACCGGCGGAGCGGGATTCATCGGGGCCAACCTGGTGCGCCACCTGCTGGGGCCGGGGAGTTCGATCCGCATCCTGGACAACCTGAGCGCCGGGCGGGCCGGGGACCTGGAGGGCCTGCCGGTGGAACTGGTGGTGGGGGACATCCGGGACGAGGGTCTGGCGGCGCAGGCCGTCGCCGACCGGGACGTGGTCATTCATCTGGCGGCGCACACCAATGTGGTGCAATCCGTGGCCGACCCGGCGCTCTCCCTGGACGTCAACGTCAGGGGGCTGTTCAACCTGCTGCGGGCCTCGGTGGCGGCCGGGGTGCGGCGCTTTCTCTTCGCCTCCACCGGCGGGGCCATCGTGGGGGAGGTGGAGCCCCCCGTGCACGAGGAGATGGCCCCCCATCCCCTGTCGCCTTACGGGGCCAGCAAACTGGCGGGAGAGGGCTACTGCTCGGCCTTCTGGGGGAGCTACGGACTCAGGACCGTGAGCCTGAGGTTTTCCAACATTTATGGGCCGTTTTCCTACCATAAGGGGAGCGTCATCGCCAAATTCTTCCGGCAGGTGCAGGCCGGCCAGCCCCTCACCGTCTTCGGCGACGGCGCCCAGAGTCGGGATTTTCTTTACGTGGGCGACCTGTGCCGGGCCATCGCCGCGGCGGTGATGGCGGACGCGCCCTTCGGCCAGGCCATTCAGTTGGGCAGCGGCACGGAAACCAGCATCAATGCCCTGGTGGAGTTGATGCGGCAGGTGGTGGGGGAAGACCGCTTTCCCGAGGTGAACTATGCGCCGCCCCGACCGGGTGAAGTGCGGCGCAACTTTGTGTCCATCGCCAGGGCCCGGCGCCTGCTGGGCTTTGCCCCGACCACGGACCTGGCCGCCGGCCTGCGGCAAACCCTGGCGTGGTTTGAGGAGCAGGGACAAATCTGAACCGGTCGGCCCGGATGAAGCGAGGATAATGCCGGATAACCGGCAGACCATGGATTATCTTCACGGGAAAAGACATCCGGTCTCGATGATACAGGTACAGACATAATTTCGGGGAAGTGCGCCTCTCCTGACCATAACTCCCAGAAAGGCGACTCCTCTGGAGGAACCCTGCTTTATGAACCAGCATGCCATTCTCCCAGGTCCCCGGATGCGGCTTTCCGTATTCTCGGCGAGGAGGCCGTCATCCTGCATCTGCGCAGCGGCGTTTATTACAGTCTGGATGAGGTGGGCGCCGCCATCTGGAGTCTGCTGGACGGCCGGCGCTCCCTGGCAGAGATCGTCGCCGCCATCTGTCAGGAATACGAAGTGGATGCACCCACTGCCGCCGCCGACCTGGACGAATTCATCCAGGACCTCCTCACGGAGGAGCTGGTCCAATTCCATGAATCTTAAGGGATGCTGCCGGGAAATCAGCCGGCCTGGGGATTTGTGGCTTTTTTGCCGCCTCACCGGACTGATGGCGCTCATGCCTGTGCTCCTGCGGGCCTGGAGCCTGCCCACCCTGCTCCGGGTGTTGGGGGGGCGGCGGGGCGGGCAGAGGGAACCGGACCGGAGGCAATGGCAGCGCATCATCCGGCTGGGCCGCCGGGCGACCGGCCTCTATGCCCGGCTGGGCCGGCATATCTGTCTCATGCGCTCCCTGGTGCTGTTCCATTTCTTGCAGAGGGCAGGCCTGGATGTGCACATTCATTTCGGTTTGATCAACAACGACCCGAAGCTCGGCCACTGCTGGGTCAGCCTGGAAGGCGAACCCTTTCTGGAAAATCTCGACCATGCCCAGGACTATCTCCTGCTCTATTCTGTGGGTTAGGACCAATACTGTTCACTTTAGCCACAAACCCTGTTTCATGTGAAGCAGGCGCCCCCGCCTGCCCTTTTAAAATGAACAGCCGGGGGCGGCTGTTCTACATCCTCTCCTGCTTAAGGGATGTTGCCTGTCGAGATGGAAAGCCTTAAGTGAACAGCATTGGGGTTAGGACCATGCGAGAAGCCCCCCAAAGTGACATCGCCGCCCGGGCCCGGGCCAGATTGATTCCCCTTTACGCCACCCTGGAACTGACGCACCGCTGCAACCTGGCCTGCGTGCACTGCCTGCTGGAGGGGCATTCAGGGGAAGAACTGTCCACCACGGAAGCCAAGGAGGTCATCGACCAACTGGCCGAAGCCGGCACCCTGGAATTGGTTCTCACCGGAGGAGAAGCCCTGCTCCGGCCCGACTTCTTTGACCTGGCGGCCCATGCCCGGGAGCGTCACCTGGCGGTGACCCTGCTGACCAACGGCACCCTCATTGACCGCCGAGCGGCCGACGCCCTCAAAGAGCTGCGCCCCCTGGGAGTGCACCTCAGCCTCTACGGGGTCACCGGGGCCGTCCATGAGGCGGTGACCGGGACGCCCAGGTCCTTTGAGCGGACCCTGGCGGGCATTCATCTCCTGCTGGAATGGGGCCTCAGGGTGCAGATCAACTCCCTGGCAATGCGGCAGAATGTTAAGGAAATTCCCTTGTTGGACCATTTCTGTAGGGAGCGGCGCCTTCCCCTCAATCTCGCTCCCTCTCTTTTTCCCACCATCAAGGGGTCTCTGAAGCCTTACGCTTACCTTCTGGAGGATGCAGACCTGGAAGGGCACCTGGCCTGGGAAGAGGCCAGCGGCAGACGGGGAGGGGGGTTGGAAGGGGTCTGCAATGCCGGCTTCTGCAACGTGGCGGTCTCGCCCCTGGGGGAGGTTTTTCCCTGCAATGCTTTGAGGTTGCTGGCCGGAAACGTCCGGGCAGAGCCTCTGGGCCTCATTTGGCAGGGCTCGCCGGTCTTCCGGTGGCTGCGCCGTCTGACCTTGGAGGATTTTGAGGTCTGTGCCTCGTGTTCCTTGCTGAGCTTATGCCCTCGTTGTCCGGGACAGACCCTCGGGAAGGGGAAAAGTATTTTGTATCCCAGCTCCCAAGCTTGTAAGGTTGCAAAATATCGGGAATTGTTTTATCGTGAGCCTTGATATGTTGCAATGAGCCAAGCGCAAAAGATAGTCGAAACCCGTCCTGACCAAGCACCAGCCCCTGCGGGAGGTGACGATGAGGGCCCTGGCGGCTTCACCTTGCACCTATTGCCACGGCATCCTCAAAGGGAGTGCGTGCAAGTAGCCAGGATTGCAGCACTGTTCCCCGCTTCGAGCGGGAACGCTTTGGACCGAGATTATCCTGGATAATGCCTGCCTCGGCATGATGAAGGGTAAACAGCAGGAGGTGAGTTTCCCCTTTGGCGCTTTTCACTGAGACGGGTTTGCCGGGGGAAGGTGTGGAGGCGTGCCCGGCGGCGTCAAGGTGAGGCTGGTGCACGGGAAATTTTGGGTCTCGGGGAGGCCGGCCGCGCAACCGGCGACTGCAATAAACCACCACACCAGGACCGACAGCGCCACCACTCGGGGTAAGAGCGCCGCAGGTCCCGAGGACCGGCGGGGGGCAGGGGCATCCAGCCACATAATTGGGCCTCCTCAGGTGCCGATCGCCAGGAGGGGCCGAGCTGGGGCGGTTCTGTGACAACCCGGCGGCAGGGGGATGACTGGACAGAGAGGGGTGACAAGGCAATCCTGATTTCCGGCCGGATGACTCGCGGCGGTTCAATGAGCCCCTTCCTGAAGCGTAGGCGCCTTCCTGGCGACGGAAAAAATTCCTTTCCGTTGCACATATCGGCACCATCTTCAGAAACTTGAGTAGCCGGGCGGGGACGTGGCGGGCCGGACTGAGTGAAAATAGTGCTTGACTTGGGTAGAGAATTGCTCTAACCAGTTAGGCAGATCCCTCGATGAGGATAGGGGGCCATCTAATCCTACTACGTTAAGTAGCTCAAAAGTCCTTTCATTCCCCCCCTTTTTCTAAAGGGGGGTCAGGGGGGATTTGTCAGTTTTTGTCAACGGTTAACCAACAATTCCACATAGTAGGGCTAAGGAGAAATCTGCACAAATCTCATGGAAAACCTGATGCTGCAGTCCGCCTCGGAGAAGATCCGAAGGTCACGCCTGGTTCCTTATGGTCTTTACAGCATAATCTGCGCGCTGCTCCTGCTGGTGAGCTCCGCCTGCGGACCGGCCATGGTTGCCGACGACCAGGCCAAACTGCTGGCCCAGGCGGAAAGCCAGAAGAATAAGAAATCCCTGCAGAATCAGCAACTCCTCACCCAGGTGGGTCGGGCCACCTTCCTCAGCTACAAGGATTACCAGGTGGGCCCCGAAGACTTGCTGGATGTGCGGGTCTTCGGCCAGGACAACCTCAACCGGGAAGTGAGGGTCAACGGCCAGGGGGAGATCAGCCTGCCCCTGGTGGGGGTGGTGAAGGTGACCGGCCTGTCTCCTCAGGAGATTGAGAAACGCCTGGCCCAGGAGTATGGCTCCCGGTTTCTGCGGCACCCGCACATCACGGTGGGAGTGAAGGAATACCGCCACCAACGGGTGGCGGTGACCGGAGCCGTGGACAAGCCCGGTTTCTATGACATGATCGGCCCCCGCACCCTGTTGGAGATGCTCGCAGCGGCGGGGGGATTACAGGACAAAGGGGGGAACGCCCGGGCCGGCGATGTGGTGCACGTCATCCGCAGCCAGCATGCCTCGGAACTCACCCGCGCCCTGAAAGAAACCGCTTCGGCCTCCCGCCAATCCTTCTCGCCACGCACGAAAACCATCGTCATCGATTTGCGGCGGCTGTTGATGGAAGGCGCCCTGGACCTGAACATCCCCATCCGCCACGGTGACGTCATTCACGTGCCGTTTGCGGGCAACGCCTACGTCCTGGGAGGTGTGCGGCGGCCGGGCAGTGTGGCGGTGAAGGACAACCTTACTCTGACCCAGGCTATTGCCCAGGTGGGGGGGGCGGACCCGGTGTTGGCCACCAACCAGGTGGATGTGATCCGTTTCGGGGAACAGGGCGCCTCCCAAAAAATCACGGTGGATTTGTCCAAGATCCTGGCCCACGAGCAGCCCGATGTTCCCCTCAAGGACAGCGATGTGGTGGTGGTGGGCCAGAGTGGTCTGCGGAAGGCCCTGTTCATTATCAAGGAACTGATGCCGGGGTCCATCAGCGGGGCCTATCGCCTGACGCCTTAAGGGAAGTTATGTATGGCGCCCCCGGCCAGATGTGGGCGGGGCAACCATGTATCCACCGAGGAAAAGCACGATGCCGGAAAATAACCACCTTCCCGTTCCAGCCCAGAACGCCCCCGTTGCGTCAAGGGAGATCATCGACCTTGTCGACCTCGAAGCGGACAAGAAACACCCGGTCAGAAATTTCTTCCGGGTGCTTAGAACGCGCAAGTGGTGGGTGTTGGGAGTCATGTTCGGACTGGTGGCCATCACCATTCTGGTCATGCTCATCATGACCCCCATCTACCGGGGCCGCGTGTTGCTGCAAATAACGGAGGATAATTCGGTACAGCGGTTGGGTGAGAACGATCCTGTGTCCAGCCTGCTCAACAAGGGGGTGGACCGTTTTCTGGCCACCCAGGTGGGGATTTTGACCAGCCGCTCGCTTGCCTGGCAAGTGATCGAAATTTTTAACCTTCATGAACACCCCGAATTTAAGGAACTGAAAGCAAAAGACCCCACCATCAGCCCCCACAAGCTCAAGAACGACATGATCGACTTGTTTCTAGGGAAAAAGCTTTCCGTGTATCCGGTCAAGGATTCTTACCTGGTGGAGGTTTATTTCAAGTCATCCGACATTGAACTGTCCCGACAGGTGCCCAACGTCATCGCCAAGGAATACCTGCGTCTGGCCATCAATCGGCGGGACGAATCCTATGTGCTGGCGCGGGAATGGTTGGACGCACAGATCAGGAACATCTCGCGGAAGGTCCAGATTTCCCAGAAGAAATTGCATGATTTCGGTCAGAAAGCGGACTTCTTCGGCCTGGAAGACAAGGATAATGTCATTATTCAGAAATACATCGAATTGGGCAACCTGCTGACCAAGGCTCAATCGGAGCGGATGGGAAAGGAAGCCCAATACAAACAGATCCTGGAAAAAGGAGCCGACGCCCCCCTCATCACCAACAATCAGTTAATCGTCGCCCTGCGTCAGGATATGGTGAACCAGGAAGCCAAGGTGGCCAGCCTGAGTAAAATATTTCTGGCGGGCCACCCGGATTTGCAGGCGGAACGGGCCAAGCTCCAGGAGATTCGCGGACGGCTTCAGGGCGAGGTCAATCGCTTAAAGGAGAGCGTCAAGGCTGATTATGAAGCAGCCAAACGGGCGGAACGCCTGGTCACCGACGCCTTCGACAAACATAAGGAGCAGATGGTCACCCTGCAGACCAATCTCGTGGATTTTCAGATTCTCAAACGGGACCTGCAGGCCACCGAAAAGCTTTTCCAGGCCCTCCTGACCCGCCTGGGGGAGACAGCCGTGGCCAGCACCATGGTGCCCAGCAACGTGGCGGTGGTCGACCAATCCGACTTGCCCAGCGAGCCTTATCTTCCCCGGCCGGCATTATTTCTGGCTCTGGCCGGCGTGTTGGGTCTCGGTCTGGGCATCGGTGTGGCCTTTCTGGTGGAATCGCTGGACAACTCCATAAAAAACGAGGGTGACATCGTCAGACACTGCCACCTGGCGCATCTCGGCCACGTTCCCCGCTATGAAGATCTGCAGAAAACCGCAACGCTGTCCTGGAAAGCGCGCCTGTTCTCATGGGTGCCTTTCCTGGGGCGGAGGTGGAAAGCCAAGAAGGCGCCCGATCTGGTTTATTTGAGCGAGCCGTCATCCTTAATGTCCGAGTCTTTTCGTCAGCTGCGGTCCAGCATTATGTTGTCGCGGCCTGAACACCCGCCTCGCTCTCTTTTGATCACCAGCCCCAACCCCTATGAGGGAAAGTCCACCGTGGCCAGCAATATGGCTTACTCCCTCGCTCTTGAGGGACATCGCCGCGTGGTGGTGGTGGATTGTGATATGCGTAACCCAACGGTCCACCGCCTCTTTGACCAGCCCTCCCGGCCCGGTCTGACCAACTACCTCACCGGCAATGCGGCCAAAGAGGAGATCATGCGCTCCAGCTCCCCGGGACTGACCCTGATCCCGGGCGGGCCCGTGGCGCCCAATCCAGCGGAGCTGATCCTTTCCAAGGCGTTTCAGGACCTTTTCGCGGAATTGCTGCAGGATTTTGATCACGTGATCATCGACTCCCCGCCGCTGCTGGGCTTTGCCGACGGCCGCATCCTGGCGCCCATGGTTGACGGCGTGCTGCTGGTCTTCAAGCAGGGCGCCACGTCCCGGGAGGCGGCCCGCCGGGCGCGGAATCTCTTATTCCAGGTGCACGCCAACGTCCTGGGCGGCATCCTCAACCAGGTGAACCTCAACGACGGGGGAGACTATCACTATTACCG
Source organism: Deltaproteobacteria bacterium (assembly GCA_016874895.1). Taxonomy (GTDB): domain Bacteria; phylum Desulfobacterota; class Desulfobaccia; order Desulfobaccales; family Desulfobaccaceae; genus Desulfobacca. The sequence continues at coordinate 7,883 of VGSX01000018.1, read as the reverse complement.
CTACTATAGGCGCTACTATGGGAATCGGGGCGATGACGCCCAGGTTTAAAGCCTTCCCCGGGCACTGATGCCGCGGCCGGACCGATAACCTTGTCACCCCGACCATGCTTTCAGCCGCGCTGATCTCCTCTGAAACCCGCGTCTCCACGCTGGAGCGGACCAGGCCCCCCACTTCGCCGTCCGGCCCCTTCGAGCCCCTGCGCCCGGCCCTGTCCCTCCGGCGCAACGTCTCCTGGACCGTGGCCGGCAACGTGGCCTATGCCTGCTTTGAATGGGGCATGCTGGTGGCTCTGGCCAAGCTCGGTTCCCCCCTCCTGGTGGGTCAATTCGGCCTGGGGTTGGCCATCACCGCCCCCATCATCATGTTTGCCAACCTGAATCTGCGGATGGTGCAAGCCACCGACGCCCGGGGGGAATATCAGTTTGCCGACTATTGGGGGCTGCGCCTGTTCACTTCCCTCCTGGCTCTGGCCGTCATCGTCGCCATCGCCCTGGCGGGCGGTTTTTCCCGCCAGACCGCCCTGGTGATCATGGCCGTGGGTCTTGGGAAATTTATCGCATCATTTCAGGATATTATCTACGGCCTGCTCCAACACCACGAACGTATGGACCGGATGGCCCGCTCCATGATGGTGCGCGGCCCCCTGGAACTGGCCTTCCTGGCGTTGGGGATCTACCTCACCGGCGGTGTCCTGGCCGGGGTGCTCGGTCTCTGCCTGGCCCGCCTCCTGGTCCTGGGGCTCTATGATCTGCCGGGCGCCAGGCGCGTGGTAGTTCATCTGGAGGAGGGCAGCCGCCCCTCCCTCGCCTGGCGGCAGATAATTAAACCATCCTGGTCTTACCCGGTCATGGCGCGCTTGGCCTGGCTGGCGCTGCCGTTGGCCTTTGTGGTGACCCTGAACTCCCTCAACGTGAACATCCCCCGCTATTTTGTCAGCCATTACCTGGGCGAGGCCGACCTGGGCATCTATGTGGCCCTGGCCTATGTCATGGTGGGCGGCAACATGCTTGTCATGGCCCTGGGGTTGTCCATCAGCCCCCGCTTGTCCAAGTATTATGCCAGCGACAATATGCCCGCCTTCCGGCGTCTGCTGGTCAAAGGCGTGGCGGGCGTGGTGGCGCTGGGGTCGGGCGGCGTGCTCCTGGTGCTGTTCATCGGCAAGGAATTTCTCACCCTTTGTTACCGTCCTGAATATGCCCGGCAGGTCGATGTCTTTTTCTGGCTGATGGTGGGGGCCGTGGCCGCCTACCTGGCCACGTTTCTGCGGCACGCCATCACCGCCGCCCGATTCTTCCGGGTGCAACTCCCCTCCTATATTCTGTACAATCTGGTCCTGGTGATTTCGTGCCTCTTGCTCGTGCCCACCTACGGTATGCTGGGCGCCGCCTGGTCCACGGGCATCGCCGCCCTCATCATTCTGGCCGTCAACGGCCTGATCACCGCCGTCATCCTCTTTCCATCGGCAGGTCTTAACCGACTGCCCTAGGGATTTTCTTATGGAGCCTGGAAGCATCATCATCATCGGCCTGGATGGAGCCACCTTCAGCCTCATCAAGCCCTATGTCCGGGCCGGTAAGCTGCCCCATATCGGCAGGTTGATGGAAATCGGCACTTACGGGAATCTGCGTTCCACCATCCATCCCATCACCCAGATCGCCTGGACCACCTTCATGACCGGCAAGAATGCCGGAAAGCACGGCATCTTCGATTTTTATGCCAGAAAACCAAACAGTTATGATTTTCAATACACGGCCGGCAGCGGCTGCGGCAGCGTTACTCTCTGGAAGATTCTCTCGGACCACGGCAAACGAGTGGGGTGTCTGAACGTCCCCATGACCTACCCGGTGGAGGAAGTCAACGGCTTCATGATCGCCGGCTTGGGCGCTCCGGGGCGGCACAGCGACTTTGTTTTTCCCTTGGCACTGAAAGACGAAATCCTTCGGGTGGCGGGCGACTACAAACTGCTGGACGCCGACAAGTTCATGAATGACCCCCAGGCCTATCTCCGCTACCAGGTGGAAGCCATTCGCCAGACCGAGGAGCTGTCACTTTATCTGCTCAAGAAATTCCCTGTGGATGTCTTCATGGTGGTGTTCATGGCCACCGACCAGGTGCAGCATCTGTTCTGGCACTGCCAGGATGAGACCCACCCCATGTTCACCCCCGAGGAACACCGACGCTATGGCGGGGTGATCTTCCAGATCTATCAGGAGATCGACCGGGCCATCGGGCGACTCCTGGAGGCCGGGGGGGAGGACTGCACCTTCGTCCTCATGTCCGATCACGGCTTCGGCCCCACCCAGAAGGTGGTCTATCTGCACAAGTGGCTGGAGGAGCAGGGATCTTTCGCCTTCCGGCAGGATGGCAGGTTTTTTCGGAAAAGGCTCAAGCACCTGTTGGGTCGATTCCGCCACCGGGCCATGCAAGTCCTGCCCCGTGCCTGGAAAAACGAGCTGCGTCGCTTCTTCCCGGCCCTGGTGGACAAGTTTGATTCCTACGTGACCTTCGGCAACGTGGATTGGAGCAGAACCCAGGCCTATCCCTGGGGGGCTTACGGCAACATCAACATCAACCTGCAGGGCCGGGAACCCCAGGGCGTGGTTGCCCCCGGCGCGGAATACGAAGAACTCCGCGCCCATATCGCCCGAAAACTCCTGGAACTGAAGGACCCGGACACCGCCCGGCCTGTGGTGGAACAGGTGTACCGCCGCGAGGAACTGTACCACGGCGATTTCGTCCACCTGGCCCCGGACCTCATCGTCGTCTTCCAGGATTACGCCTACTATACGGCGCCCAGCCGCAACCTGGATCCCGGGAAAAAGACTTTTGAGAAAGCCTTCAGTCAGGACATTGACAAACCCTTACGCGCCCTCACCCAACACCGCATTGACGGCATCTGCCTCTTCGCCGGACCCGGGGTCAAACCCCGCCAGGAAATCACCGGGGCCCACATCGCCGACGTGGCCCCCACCCTTCTCCACCTGCTGGACCTGGCGGTGCCCGTTGACATGGACGGCCGCGTCCTCATGGACATTCTGGCGGAGGACCGGCGCTCCCGTCCGGTGCGTTATGCCGACGTCTCGGGGCGGAAGGACATCTCCCCGGACAGTCCCTTCAGCGACGAGGAGCAGGAGGCCATCGCCGGCCGGCTGCGGGCGCTGGGCTACCTGGAGTGAACGCGATCATGGGTTCCGGGGAACTCCACCCTGCCTGGCAGAGGAAATTCTGCTCATGAACCACAGTCCATCCCTTGATGCTAAACCGGCGTGGCCCGTTCCTTTCCATGCCCTGGCCCTGGAGAAGAGGGAGGCGTCCTCCGAAACCGGGCTCGGACTGGTGGCCGGCCTGCTGCTCATCCTGGTGTTTGCCACCATGCCGGTGTATCTCCTCCCTTCCGGTTCCCTCCAGGTGGTGGACCTGTTCATCGTCCTGCTCATCCTGGTCATGGCCTGCAAATTGGGCCCCCGGAGCCTGGCTTCCTCCATGCAGGTCCTGTATCTTCTCCCCTTCGTCATCTATGCCGTGGCCCTCAATACCGTGTATTTCGCCTTCAACAATCATGATCTGACCTATCTGAAAAAAGCGGCGGAAATGCTGTATGTCACCTCGATTATTTTTACTTCCGCCATGGTCTTCAGCAAAATGCTGTTGAAGGGCGAATTTTTTCCTTTCTTTGTAGGCATCTCCCTGTCCGTCATCGTGCCCTTCTTCATCCAGGGAAATTATGACATAGTCTGGATCAGGAACGCCCTGTCCTTTAACAATCCCAATCAGTTGGGCTACTTTACCATTCTCGTGGTTTCTTTCATGTTGCTCATCAAGGAAAATCTGGCGGCCCGTTATGCGCTTTTACAGAAAATGAGATATCGTTTCCTGGTGTGGTTCGTCATCAGCATGGCCCACGTCATGGCCCTTCTCTCCCTCTCCAAAACGACCCTGGCCTCCATCTTCCTCCTGGACCTCTACCTCCTGGTCAGAACCCCCTTGAAGACCACCCTGCCCCTGATTGGAGGGGCCTTGCTCCTGTTGGGGAGCATCTTTGTGTTTATGCCGCAGTATGTCAACAAGTATATGGATTATATCCAGACCAAAGCCAATATGGACCAGTTGCAGGAGCGGTTCAACAAGAACTACTACCGGATCGAGTTCACCGACGAGTGGCAGTGGCTGGTGGGCGCGGGCATCGGCAAGGCTGATCCCACCATCGACGACAAGGAAGTTCACAACATTTTCGGGGCCATTCTGAAAGCCTATGGCCTCATCGGCATCCTTCTGAGCATGCTGTGGTTCGGCCGCCTCATGCACCTCAGCCTGTCCTTGAACGGGGGCGTCATGGTGGTTCTGGCCCTGCTTCTGTACAATTCCTTCCACAACGGCATCCGTTTCCGCTCCTTCTGGATATTGTCCGGTTTTATAGTCATCCTGGCCTCCTCCCTGGCCCAGTCGGCCGACCTCCGGGACGCCCCCCGTGCAGCGGTGGCGCCACCTAGACCTCATGAATAAATGCCCAATGTTTTTGGAGGGTTCATAATGTTCAGGCCGGTTCTGCTGGTCCTGTCCTGGTTCATCATTCTCTGCCCCCGGCCGGCGCCGGCGGATCTATCCCTGAGCGCCAGCGGCTTCCCCGTTTATCGCCTCAATCCGGCCCGGCCCGAGGCCTCGCCGGCCCCCATCGTCCTCAAGCTCGCCGGCAATGAATACGCCCTCTTTCTGCTCCAGGTGGCCGGGGCCGCCCCGGACCAGCTCAAGGTGGAGTTGGAGCGACCCGGCGGCAAACCCGCCGTGCACCTGCACGTCTGGCAACTGCGGCCCCTCCCGGCCCATCTGCCTTCTGACCTGCACGCCGATGCGCTGGTACCCCTGGAGCCCGGCCTGGTCCTGCCCGGCGCCCCCTGTTACCTGGCCGTGCGGCTGAAAGTCCCCTCTGCCCATGCCGGGGGTGAGTTTCCCTGCACCCTGAAGGTGACAGGGCCCGGGGGGACCGCGGCTCAGCCCCTCCACCTCACCGTCCGCCGGTTCAGTCTGCCGGACGACCTGCCCATCACCCTCATGGCCAACTTTCGCCCGTCTCGGGAATGGTTCCGGAGATACGGGGTCGCCGCTCCGGAAGGCTTCACCCGGGTATGGGAGGCGTATCTGAAGATCCTCCGGGAGTACAAGGTCAATGCCATCGCCGGCTTTGCCCCCTTGAACCCCGACGACGTGGGCCCGGGCCGGCCCCTGACTTCGTTTCCGGAATTCACCCGGATGCTGGACAAGATCATCCGGGAGATGGGATATCGCACCTTCCGGCTGCCTGTGGCCGCAGGGGCCAAGGCCAAAGGGCCCGACCCGGAGCGACTCAAACAGCAAATGGCCGGGTATTTCCCGGAAATGCTGCGCTATCTGCAGGACCGGGGCTGGGTGAAGCGGGCCCTGGTGAAGCTCTGGGATGAACCCAAGCGCGAGGTCTTCCCCCAGGTAGCCCAGACGTACAGCCAGTTCAAGGCGGCCCTGCCCCAGGTTCGCACCGAGTGCACCGGCTTTCCCCCTTCTCCGGCACTGACCCGGGCGGTGGATATCTGGACGGTTTCGGCCCGGCTCTATGAGGCCGGAGCCATGGACGCAGCCCGGCGTCAGGGGCAGGAGGTCTGGGTCTATAACAACCGGCTGCAAGGGGCCGACCGGCCTGCCGCGCACCAGCGCCTCATCGGCTGGCAGGTCTTCCTCCACCAATTCTCCGGCTATTATCTGTGGGGGGTGAACGTTTGGCCCGAAGACCCCTGGACCGAGCCTCCCGGCCCCACCGCCAAGATGCGCCGGGGCACCCTGCTTTATCCCCACCCCCGGACCGGCCTGCCCCTGCCCACCCTGCGTCTGGAGGCGATGCGCCAGGGCTGGCAGGATTATCAGTACCTGCAGTTGGCGGAGGCCGCTGCCAGGCAGGGCCGGGTGCCCGATGCGGCCTGGCAGGACCTCCGTCGGCAGGCCCTGGCGCTGGCCGGTGAGCTTACCAATGTCAAGCCCAAGGTGGCCTGGCAGGACCTGGAGGCATTGCGGCTCAAGCTGGGGGACCTGTTGGAAGGGGCCTCCGGCGGGGGGCGTCCCTGAGGGGCCGGCGTGGGGACCACCTCTTCCTCCAGGATCTAAGGCCATGGCACCGCGGATCGCTTACGTCATCACCACCTTTCTCCGGAACGTCAATTACACCCGGCTCATGGCCCTGGCCCGGGACCAACGGGCCCGGGGCCGGGAGGTGGAGATCATCACGGGGCGGAACGCCTCCCCGGAGCTGATGGAGGAAGCCTGCAGCCAGGGGATTGCCGTCACCCCCCTCCCCAGCCTGGGCAAATATATCTACCCTTACCAGGATGCCCTGGCCCTGCGGGAGTTGGTGCGCCTGTACCGGGCGCGGAAATTTGACCTGGTGCACACCTTCCTGGCCAAGGCCGGCATTCTGGGGCGCCTGGCCGGCCGCCTGGCCGGGGTGCCGCGCCTGGTGCACTCGGTGTTCGGGGCCAGCTTCGCCCCCACCCAACCTGCGCTCCAGTATGTGGTCTACCGCAACCTGGAGCGGCTAATGGGGAGAGTGACGGACCGGTTTCTCTTTGTGGGCCGGGAGTTGCGGGATACTTACGTGGCCGCCGGGGTGTGCCCCCCGTCCCGGGCGCTGGTGGTTTACGGCGGCCGGGATCTGTCCCGCTTCTGCGAACTGGCTTCCCTGCCCGCCGCCGAGCGACTGGCCCGCAGGGAGGCGTTCGGGTTCAGGGAGGACACCATCGTCCTGGGCAACGTCTCCCGTCTGGTCCCCTGGAAAGGGCACGGCTACGCCCTGCAGGTGGTGCGCGGCCTGCGAGACAAGGGATTGGATGTCAGGCTCATAGTGGTGGGAGACGCCAAGACGCCCGCCGAACAGAAGTTCAAGCATGAACTGTTGGCGCGGGTCCGGCGGGAGAAGCTGGAGGAGGCGGTCATCTTCACCGGCTGGCAGCCTGACCCGGCCCCGTACTATGCCCTGTTCGATCTTTACCTGCTTACCTCCATGCCCTTCGAGGGCATTCCCGGCTCCATCATCGAGGCCACCATCATGGGCGTGCCGGTGGTGGGCTTTGATTGTTGCGGCGTGAGAGAAATTCCGGGAGTGCGCTGCCGGCTGGTGCCGCCCCGGGAAACGGCCTCCCTGACCGCGGCGGTGGCGGAGGAGACGGCCCACCTGCCGGCCAGCCGCGGCAGATGGGGCGGGGCGCGGCCGGAGATTGAGCAGATCCGGGAACGCTTCAGCCTGGCGGGCATGGTGGCCCGGACCACCTCGGTGTATGAGACGCTCATTTAACGGCCCCAGCCTGCGGCAATAAATTTTTCCCTATCAATCAGGCTCCTAAACTGAGCGATTCCAATTGGACAGTTAAAAAATTGGCATTTTCATGCTTCAAATAAGATCAATTTTTTTGGGAAACCCCTTGAGCCTCTTGCAAAATTCCCAAGAAATGGCTGTCAGTATGAGGCAATGGCGAAGTTTAGGGGTCCGGAACCCATGAAACCTTGCTTTTCTGAACCATTAACCGGAAATTGGGCCCTTTGGGGCGCTGTCAGGACATACCCTTCCCTTGACCTTGCCAAACTCCGGCCAGCCCGGAAGCTCCTCAGCTGATCAGCTTGAGCAACTGGTCGGCAAACAGGGCGATGACGCCGAACATGAGGTGGAGCCTGACCTTCTGGGCCCCACGCACCATGACGGTACACCCCCCAAACTCTTCTTTCAGCCGACTGTTAAACCGCTCCGCCACCGTCCGTTCCCGGTACCGGGCCGCCTCATGGGGCGCCAGGGGGATCACCTCTCGACCCCGGCCGTTTTTGTCGATGATGGGGACGTGTCCCAGGCTGCGGCTCACCTCGTAGATGG
>VGSX01000017.1 GCA_016874895.1 Deltaproteobacteria bacterium | reverse complement strand
TCCTGCCTGTTTTTTAATATCCTGCTGTTCCTCAAAACATCAACCTCGAGCTTATGGGCTAACCGGAAATAGTCATAGATGTCAGCCTGCTGATCCGCAATAGTGACGAACTGCACCAGAGATAATCCCTCTTGCAGTTGAGCCGTCAGGTCTTGCAGGCCTGAGCAATGGAGGCCTGAGGGGTGTTGGCTGCCTTTTTGGCAAACCAGATAAGGCCTTCGATCAAACAGGTATGGCCGAACCCAGCGCCACTGAATTCACTTTCCTCGACAGAACCAAAGGATATCCTTTAAAAAGCCCTCCTTTTCTAAAAAGGATTTAGGTAATTATTAATAGGTGCTATTAAGTTAACTCAACAGCATCGGCTATACTGTCTACTAGATCGGCAATTTTTCAACTAACTGAATTAATATCTTACATCTTTATTATACAAGTCATACCACAACTTTTTGAAAAAGTTTAACAGGTTATATCTTGGATAGTAAGCGTTCAGCGGTCAGCTAATGCTATAAATTCAAATAGTTATTCTAAGATGGCAGCTCGCTGGTTTCTCGCTTGGTTTGCCTGACCCATGGTTTCTGCTGGAAGCTGAACGCCTACGCCCTTTCTTTGATCGAATTTTCCTGGGATTACCTCCTGTTTAGTTTCCCAACACCCCCGCCTCAAGACCTGTCTATATAATATACATAGCATTTGCCAGTTAAATCAATATGTTTTAAAAAGCTGCCGGCTGACTGTTGTTTTAAGCAACAGTTATAGCCACGCTGCTGAGGCCGAATAGTGAGGCAGACGGTCCTGTCAAATTAAATATCAAGTTATATCAAAATGATATGGGGTTTTAAATTTTTTGGCATCTTAGTTGCATAATCATCAGACAAAGACAATGACTGCTTCTCAAACGTTAAAAGTGAAACTCTCTCAAGGAGGTTTTAGTTATGAATAGGGACATCAAGAAAGAAGAAAGTCAGGCTCGGGAAGCTACCCGGCAGCCTCAGTCCACGGTGGTGGAAGTGTTCGGTTTTAAGGTTCCCACTTCCGATTATTTTCTGCATCGGGGCCACGCCTGGGCCCTGCTGGAAGACAACGGCCAGGTGCGGGTGGGCTTGGATGACTTTTCCCAGAAAATTCTGGGGCCGGCCGAAGAGGTGCGGTTGCCTGAAGTGGGCCGGGCCTATTATCAGGATCACGTCTGTATGGCGCTGGTCAGGCAGGGGCACAAGGCCAAGGTCGTGGCGCCGGTGGATGGCACCGTCGCCGAGGTCAATGCCAGGGTGCAGCGTCAGCCCCGTCTGATCCATGACGACCCTTATGGTGAAGGTTGGCTCTTTGTGGTTCAGCCCACCAATCTGGAACGCAACCTGAGTACCCTGTATTCCGGGAAGACCGCTGCGGACTGGATCGATGCCGAATCGCACCGCTTATTGAGCCTCATGGAAAACACCGTGGGTGTCACCCTCCCGGACGGCGGTGAAATAGTGGATGACGTTTTCGGACATTTCCCCAAACTGGGATGGCGGCGACTGGTCCAGGAATTTTTCCTGCAAGACCTGACCAAAAACTGGAAAAAGCGGAGTTAAACTCAGGAAGTATTATCTCTGGCAGGTTTTCGAGGCGATACACTTTTGCTACCAAAGGAAGGATAAGGACATGATACCCAAAGAGCTTAATCAAAAGAAACACTGCGTCTGGATGGAAGCCGGCGTCATCGATTTTAAGGTCTGCGATAACAACTACGACTGCAACACCTGTAAATTTGACCGGTCCATGAAACAGACGGCGATCGCTAATCTCGCCCTCCTGAAGGCCGGGCAGACCCCCAAGGGCAAAAAGGGCAAGATTATCCCGTGGCAGGACAAGATGAGGCAGCAGTCAGGTCTGCACCAGCAGTGCCGCCACATGCTGACCCAGAGAGTGCCGGCCTATTTCTGCGGCAATAACTATGACTGTTACAAATGCCCCTTCGACCAGATGCTGGAGGACCAGTTTGAATTGTTCGCCACCCCCCTGCGACCGCAACTCCGGGAAGTGTTTGGCATTGCGGTGCCCACCAGCACCTATCTCCATAAAGGCCACACCTGGGCGGCCATGGAGAACGCCGGGCGCATCCGCATCGGGTTGGATGATTTTTCGCAGAAGGTCTTAGGTCCCGCCGATGAATTGCAGCTCCCCAAGGTGGGGGAGGTGTTCCGCCAGAACACGGCGGGCATGGCCCTGGCCCGGAAAGGCAACAAGGCCGCGGTGCTGGCCCCCATCGACGGCATCGTCGAAGCGGTTAACCCGGAAGTGCGGAAGCACCCCCAGGTTATTCACGATTATCCCTATGAGGAAGGCTGGCTGTTTGTGGTAACGCCCACGCAGCTCCAGAGCAACCGGGAAAAGCTGCTGGCCGGCGAGAAAAACCTGGCCTGGATAAACTATGAATCCCACCGCCTGTTGGGAATGCTGGAAACCTCGGCCGGGGTCACCCTCCCCGACGGCGGCGCCATGGTGGACGACGTCTTCGGCCACTTCCCGGAAATCGGCTGGAATAACCTGGTGAACCAGTTTCTGCGCACCAGATAAGACAATAACTCAGCTCTGACAGACCATCACGGTCAGCTGGAAGAACACGGCCCTGGAACTCCAGGCCGTGTTTTTCTGGTTTTTCACCCGTGAATCGAGATAAACCGGTGGCACAGGCTTCCAGCCTGTGGGCCTGGCACCGGTGCCACCAAGAAAAAAATTATCCTTTAGTATAGGGCGGCCCGTGGCCGCCACCAAGCTGAAAACCGAAAACCGCGCGATCCCTAACCGGAACAGACCAGGAAGGCCTGGGGCATATGGCGGAGCATCTTGTCTGCGGTGGTGCCCAAGACCAGGTCCCTGAGTCTGAAATGGCCATGGGCCCCCAGGCCGATGAGGGAGAACTGCCGCTGGGCCACGAAGGTCTGGATGACCTCCGAGGCCTTGCCCTCCAATGCTTCCAGGGAAAATGTCAGGTTATAGGGCTTCAGATAAGAGCTTGCCTCCTCCAGCCAGGGGGAGGTGCTATCTGGCGGACCCACGGCCAGCACGGACACGGCGGCCTGGGCCAGGGCAGCCAGACGGATTAGCTGTCTGAGGGTCCGGTTGGCCGCCGGGCTGGCGTCATAAGCCAGCAGGAAGGGGCCCTGGAGCAAATCCTGGGGGTGGCTGCCGGGGAGCAGCACCGGGGCCAGGGACCGTTTCAGGACCTGCCGGGTGACATCGCTGATCCAGTCGGTGGTGGGCTGGGTGGCCAGCCGGTTGCGACCCATGATGACCACGTCGGCGGTGCGACTGGCCTGCACCAGCTCTTCCACCAGCTCTCCCCGCACCACCTGGAGCCCATCGGCCAAGGGACCCACCGTCGCGGCAAACAGTTCCGCCAGGCGCTGGGCGGTCTTATCTTTTTCGGCCTCGAGGCTGGCCAGCAACTCCGGGTCCAGCAATACCGGGGGGGCGGCTCCCATGTCCGGGGCCAAAGGCAGCAGGCCCAACTCCAGCAATTCGATTTTTTTTACAAAAAGCCCCCGGATGCGGCCTTCCGCCAGCCGGGCCAGATGAACGGCGGCGGTGAGCCCCTGGAGGGATTCTTCCCCGCCATCGAGAAAAACCAGGATATTTTTAAACATACGTCCCTCCCGAGAGTGCGGTTGTTAGTTTCGAGTTTTTTGGGTTTGAAGTTAGCGTGAAGATCCCCCTTTACAAAACTTACCATTCCCCACACGTTTAATCAGGATTTCCTCACGTATATGCATCGCTCTTTATCTCCCCTTCACCACCCCGGCGTCACCTTCAGGGATTCCAGGAGCGAGGCCGGGAGGTCCCGGACGAACCGGGAAGCCGTGTTGAAGGTCGTGCCCAGATATCTATTATAACTTACCGTGGGATAAGTAAGATACAAATAGCGCCGGGCCCGGGTGGCGGCCACGTACATCAGGCGGCGTTCCTCCTCCAGTTCCTCCTCCCGCTCCAGGGAATAGGCCGAAGGGAAGCGCCCTTCCGCAGCCCAGATGATAATGACCGCGTCCCACTCCAGGCCTTTGGCCGAGTGAATGGTGGACAGAGTAAGGTATTCTCCCGGATCGGCGGTGAGGTCCGCCATGCTGGCAGGGGGCTCCAGGGTGAGATCGTTGAGGAAATCCCCCAGGGCCCGGTAACGGGCGGTGATAGTCAGGAGGTGCTCCAGGTCCCGGAGCCTTTTGGGGTAATCGTCGAAGTGGGTCTTGACTATGGGTTCGTAGTAAGACAGGGCCAGGTTCAGCCGGGTGGCTGGGGACAGGTCGGGATTTTGCAGCTCCTGCAGCAGGTCCGCCAGGGGGGCCACCCCGGCCCGGGCCCTGGCGCTTTTCTGGGATCCCAGCCAGGCCAGGGCGTGATCCAGGGAGAATTCCTCCTGATTCAACCGGGCCAGGAACTTCTGGGCCGTCTTCTTGCCGATGCCCGGGGCCAGTTGCAGGAGCCGGTTCCAACTGATGGAGTCCCGGGGGTTGGCGGCCACCCGCAGGTGCGCCAGCAGGTCCTTGATGTGGGCGCTTTCCATGAACTTAAAGCCCCCGAATTTCATGAAGGGGAGGTGTTGCCGGAGCAGCTCGATTTCCAGATCAAAGGAGTGATAGGCGGAGCGGAACAGCACCGCCACCTGGCGCAAAGAGGTGCCCTGGTCCTGGAGCTCGCCGATGACCTGGCAGACCAGCCGGGACTGCTCGTTTTCGCTCCCGGCCTGGAGCAGGACCGGCCGGGGGCCTTCCTTTTTCCGGGTGAAGAGGCACTTGGTATACTTCTCGCTGGCCTGGGCGATGATGGTGTTGGTCAGGTCCAGGATGGGCTGGGTGCTGCGGTAGTTCTCCTCCAGTTTGATGATGCGGGCCCCGGGGAAGAGGCGGGGAAAGTCCATGATATTGCGGAAATGCGCCCCCCGGAAGGAATAAATGGACTGGGAATCATCCCCCACCACCATGACGTTGTCATGGGTGCCGGCCAGCAGCCGCACGAGCTCGGCCTGCAGGCGGTTGGTGTCCTGGTACTCGTCCACCATGATATACTGGTAGCGCTGAGACAGAAACAGGCGCAGGTCCTCGTGTTCGGTGAGGAGGCGGCGGCCTTCCAGGAGCAGGTCGTCGTAATCCAGGAGGTGGTGCTCCCGTTTGTGCTCCCGGTACAGGTCGCCCAGAGTCTCCAGGGTCCCGGTCTGGTCCACGAACTGGGGATAGTCCCGCGTTACCAGAAAATCCAGGGGTAAATCCTTGTTGACCACGGCGCTGAAAATATCCACGATGGTCTGCCGGCGGGGGAACTGGCCGGGGCTGACCTTGATTTCCAGACGGTCCCGCAGCAGCCGCACCAGGTCGCCCTGGTCGTGCCGGTCCAGCAGGGTGAAGCCGGTGTCATAGCCTATCCGGGCGCCGTAGGAGCGCAGCCAGCCGTGGCAGACCGCGTGAAAGGTGCCCCCGGAAACCTGGTGCAGGGGGCGGTGGATGAGCTCCGAGGCCCGGTGCAGCATCTCCTGGGAGGCCTTGCGGGTAAAGGTGAGCAGCAGAATGTTCCAGGGGGGCACTCCCTGTTCCACCAGGTAGGCCAGCCGGTACACCAGGGTCCGGGTCTTGCCGCTGCCGGCCCCGGCAATGACCAGGATCGGCCCCGTAGTGGCGGTGACCGCCTCGAACTGGGCCGGGTTCAGGGCTTTCTGGTAATCGATGGCCGGATACCCGGATCGTGGGGCTGAACCTCTTTCCGGGCGGGAAAATTCCTGGCTCACGGGACCGACCTCATGGGGTGGAAGTCTGGAAATACGCCACAATGGCCGCAGTGAGGGCGGGGATGGTATAGGTCTGGGGCTGAATCTGGGCCTTGAGGCCGAATTTTTCCAGGGTTTGGGCGGTTACCGGGCCGATGGCGGCGACCACTGACCGGGCGGCTAGTTCTTTAAAACGCTCCCGCCCCACCAGGCGGGCGAAATTGGTGACGGTGGAGGAGCTGGCAAAGGTGAGGACGTCGATATCGCCCTTGTCCAGGGCGGCCTGGGTGGCCGGGGGCAGGGAGGCGGGCGGCACGGTCTTGTAGCTCGGGGCCACGTGCACCACGGCCCCCCTTTGGGCCAGTTCCTGGGGGAGGATTTCCCGGGCTTCCTGGGCCCGGGGCAACAGAATGAGGTGGCCGGGGTGGACCAGGGGGCCGAGGCTGGCCGCCAAGCCCTCGGCCCGGAAATCCGTGGGCACCACGTCGGCCACCAGGCCGTTTTCCCGCAGGGCCTGGGCCGTGGCCGCGCCGATGGCCGCCAGTTTGCACTCTCCCAGGGACCGGACGTCCCGGCCATTGGTGAAAAGCCGCTGGAAAAACGCCTCCACGCCATTGGGGCTGGTGAAGACCACCCAGTGATAACGGTCCAGATTGCGAAGGGCTTCGTCCAGGGCGGCGTAGCCGTCGTCCGGGGGCTGAATTTCAATGGTGGGGGCCTCTAGACAAGTGGCGCCGTACTCCGTCAAGAGCTTGACAAAGGCGCTGGCCTGGTGCCGGGAGCGGGTCACCAGGATACGTTTGCCCCACAACGGCCGGGTTTCGAACCAGTTCAGCTCCGGGCGCAGTTCCACCACGCTTCCCACTACCAAGATGGCCGGGGGCGAGAGTCCGGCGGCCTGGACCTTTTCGGCAATATCCATTAGGGTGCCGGCCACGGTGCGTTGGGCCGGGGTGGTGCCCCGGTGGATGACGGCCGCGGGGGTGGCCGGGGCCTTGCCCCGGGACTGCAATTCCCGGCAGATGTCCGCCAGGTTCTTCACTCCCATGAGAAATACCAGGGTGCCGGGGCTCTTGGCCAGCACCTCCCAGGGGATGGCGCTCTCCGGTTTGGTGGGGTCCTCGTGGCCGGTGATGAATGAAACCAGGGAGGCGTGCTGCCGATGGGTCAGGGGAATGCCGGCATAGGCGGGCACTGCGATGGCGGAGGTGACCCCCGGCACCACTTCAAAGGGGATGCCATGGCGCACCAGTTCCTGGGCCTCCTCGCCGCCCCGGCCGAAAATATAGGGGTCCCCCCCTTTGAGGCGCACGATGGTATGACCCTGCCGGGCCTTGTCCACCAGGAGTTGATTAATATCCCGCTGGGGCAGGGTGTGGTCCCCCCCCTTTTTGCCCACATAGATAATTTCCGCCTGGGGCGCGGCTTCCTGCAGAAAAGCCTCGTTGGCCAGATAATCATAAACGATGCAGTCGGCCCGACGGATCAGCTCCAGACCCCGCAGGGTCATGAGACCGGGATCGCCGGGGCCGGCCCCGATGAGATAGACAGTGCCTGGGTGAGGTTTAGTCATGGGATAGTTCAAAGTTCAGGGTTTCTGGTTTCTGGTTTCCGGTTAATAAAATATATATTTTTAGATAGTTGAGGTATTAGATTGTTACTTTTCAAACTGAATTTGATATGAGTCACTTTGTGCCCAAGTATAACTTGAGCACGAGAAGCCCCCAAGGCCATTATCTCGGTGGGGCTGGCCTCCGTGCCCGCCCTTATGAAGAGTAACGTCAATCGGCCTTACAGAACCGCTCTTTTTCGCTGTAAATACAGCCGCAGTAATTCTGGCGGTAGAGGCCCAAGCGCCTGGATTCATCCACCCCTTCCTGCCAGCCGAGGCGGAAATCGGCGTAATAGAACGGCACACCCACTTCCTGGCCGATCTGCTCCCCCAGTTCCCGGATGAGGTCGTGCTTCTGAAAGCGGCTGTAAAGCAGGGTGGCGCTGAAGGCATCACAGTTGTCCTGTCTGGCGGCGATGGCCGCGGCCCGCAGGCGCAGGGCATAACAGAACCGGCAGCGCTGCTCCTCCCGGTACACCACCTGGCGCAGGAATTCCTCCAGGTCATAGCGCCGGTCCACCCGCAAGGGCAGGGACTGGCCTGCAGCATAATCCTCGAGGGTCGCCAACCGGCGTTTAAATTCCTGGTAGGGATGAATGTTAGGGTTATAAAAAAACCCGTGTACCTCCAGGCCCTGTTCCCGCAGCACTCTCAAGGGGTAGAGGGCACAAGGGGCGCAGCAGATATGCAGCAGCAGTTTCATTTATTAAGGGTCCCCGGTGATTAAAAACCCCCCCTGACCCCCCTTTAGAAAAGGAGGGAAATGAGGTAGGCTTTTATAAGTCCCCCTTTTGTAAAGGTGGATTTAGGGGGATTTTCCTGGTAACCGATAACTGAAAACCGGAAACTGAAAACTGGAAACCAGAAACAATAAACCGGGAACCGCCCTAAAGACGCATGGTGTTTTTGCAGATGGCCCCCAGTTCGCCGATGTTGCGCACCACGGTGACGCCGGCGGCTTCCAGGGCGGCGATTTTATCCGAGGCCTTGCCGCTGCCCCCGGAGATGATGGCCCCGGCATGGCCCATACGTTTGCCCGGGGGCGCGGTCATCCCGGCGATGAAGGCCACCACCGGTTTGGTAACGTTTTCCTTGATGAAGGCCGCGGCCTCTTCTTCGGCGGTACCGCCGATCTCGCCGATGAGGACAATTCCCTTGGTTTCCGGGTCGGCCTGGAAGAGTTTCAGCATGTCGATGAAGTTGGTGCCGATGATGGGGTCGCCGCCGATGCCCACGCAGGTGGATTGCCCCAGACCCTGGAGGGTGAGCTGGTAAACCGCCTCATAGGTCAGGGTGCCGCTGCGGGAGACCAGCCCCACCGGGCCTTCCTGGTGGATGGGGCCGGGCATGATGCCCACCTTGGCCTGGCCCGGGGAAATAATGCCGGGGCAGTTAGGGCCGATGAGCCGGATGGCGGTGCCCTCCAGGCGGCGGGCCACCTTGACCATTTCCAGGGTGGGGATGCCTTCGGTGATGCAGACGATAACTTTGATGCCAGCGCCCACGGCCTCGAAAATGGCGTCCGCGGCAAAGGCCGGGGGGACGAAAATCAGGGAGGTGTTGGCCCCGGCCCCGGCCACGGCTTCCTTGACGGTGTTAAAAACCGGCACCTCGTCCATTTTCTGGCCGCCCTTGCCGGGGGTGACGCCGGCCACGACTTTGGTGCCGTAAGCGATGCACTGCCGGGCATGAAAGGAACCTTCTTTGCCGGTGATGCCCTGCACTACCACACGAGTATTATTATCCACCAGAACGCTCATGGAAAACCTCTTTCACGTGAAATACTTGAGTAACCAGATCAGGTTATAGCCTGTCGAGATCTCGATCTTACGCCAGGGCCGCCACCTTCCGGGCCGCGTCCAGCATGTCGCCGGCCACGGTGAAGTTCAGGCCGGAAGCCCCCAACAGATCGCGGCCCAGGTCGCGGTTGGTCCCTTCCAGGCGGATGATGATGGGGACGGAGACATTCACCTGCTTGGCGGCTTCCATGACCCCTTCGGCCAGGACATCGCACCGCAGGATACCGCCGAAGATATTGATCAGGATAGCTTTGACGCGGGGATCGGACAGAATGATGCGGAAGCCGTTGGCGATCATGTCGGCGCTGGCGCCGCCTCCCACGTCCAGGAAATTGGCCGGCTCCGCGCCCGCCAGCTTGATGAGGTCCATGGTGGCCATGGCCAGCCCGGCGCCGTTGACCATGGCGCCGACGGTGCCGTCCAGGCGGATGTAATTCAGGTTATGCTTTTTGGCCTCCAACTCCAAAGGATCCATTTCATCCGGGTCTTCCAGGGGGATGAGTTCCTTGTGGCGGTAGAGGGCGTTGTCGTCAAAGGTGACTTTGGCATCCAGGGCCAGCATCTGGCCATCGGTGGTAACCACCAGGGGATTGATTTCCACCAGGGAACAGTCGTAGGCCAGAAACATGTTGTATAAATTGGTGATGAAGCTGGAAGCGGGGCGCAGCAGGTGAGGGTTGAGGCCGACGCCGAAGGCCAGGTTGCGGGTCTGGTAAGGTTGCAGTCCTACGGCGGGGTCAACGGCTTCTTTGATGATCAATTCCGGGGTCCGGGCGGCCACTTCTTCAATTTCCATGCCCCCGGCCGAACTCATCATGATCACCGGCCTGGCCTGGGCCCGGTCCACCACCACCCCCAGGTAGAGTTCCTGCTCAATATCCAGGGCCTGTTCCACCAGGACCTTTTTGACCAACCGCCCCTCGGGACCGGTCTGGTGGGTTATGAGGGTCATGCCCAGGATGGCGTCCGCTAAACTCGTCACCTCGGACAGGGATGACGCTACCTTGACGCCCCCGCCTTTGCCCCGGCCCCCGGCATGAATCTGGGCCTTGACCACGAAACTTTCCCCTCCCAGGGATTCGGCGATCTTGAAGGCCTCATGGGCGGTGGCGGCCACCCCCCCCTGGGGGATGGGAACCTGAAACTTTTCAAGGAGCTGTTTTGCTTGATATTCGTGGATTTTCATTCTCCGTCCTTTCCAAAACTACGTAATTGCCGCGGCAATAATCAACCACTAAATGTATTGCAATAACCATTCCGGGTCAATAAGAAAACCGGAAGTTAAGGGGATGGCATTAGGTAAGGGGATGCTTGAAGCGGATCTCCAAGCCCCGGCTGTGCAGGTAACCGAGAAACAGGTCTACGAAATGCTCCGCGGATTTTTCCCACATCTCGGCGTAGGGGAAAAATTCCGGGGGAATTTCCCGCCGGTTGGCCCGCACGAAATCGTTTTTCAGGCTTTCCAGGTCAACATATTGCAACATCAGCGTCCGCCTCTCTTAGGTTCTGGTGGCCAGATTTACAAGGGAAAATTAAGATTAAAAACCTCCTGGGTGTCTTTTTCCTTTAATTGCAGGCGCAGTTGCCCCGGTTGGCCGGCCTCGGCCGGGAAAAATATAATCCCTGAGGCGATCTCTTTGGGTTTAATGGGATTGTTCCTGAGAGTTCGGTTGGCAAGGTCTTCGCTGATCTGGCGGGCCAGTTCCGTATCACCAGCGCCCTGACCGGCCCCCAGGAGCACTCCGGCTGCCCCGCCGGTGACCGCGCCTCGCATGGCGTACTCCCCGGCGGAACGCCCGGCAGCAACGCCGATGGCCGCGCCGATGAGGGCCCCGGCGGCGCTGCCCCAAAAGGCTCCTTTGGCAACGCCTTTAACGGCTTCCTGGAAGTCGGTGGCCCGGCTTACCCGGTCATAAGCGGTCTGGTTGTCTAAAACCGGAAACAGCTCCGACCGGTCATTCACCAGGAAGGTCTGGGAAGGATTGATGAGATAAGTCTGGGCACTTTGATTATCAAACACCACCTGCACCGGCAGGAGCCCGGCCCGGATGATGTTAAAGCCGAAGGCGGCCTTGGCTTCCTCTTCGTTCTGCCAGGTGAAAGCCGCCGCATTGAGGCCCTGGTGCTCCTGCAGGTTGGTATAGGCCTGGGGCAAGCGGAAAGGGGTGGCCTTGGGTGTGTAGCTGGCGCAGGCGCTCGAAAGCACGACTAATAACACACAGAGGGAAAGGTTACGTAGGTCCATGGGGGAACACCTTTTCTGTATCATCAGAATGCTGAATTGTTACCAGACATTATGCAAGGGCCATGGGGGCATTTTATTTCAAACTCATCTGGATTCGCACCAGTTCCCGGCATTTGCCGTCCCCGGCAATGTCCAGGACCACTCCCTGCAATTGCATATTGTGGCTGGCCACCTTGAATTTCTGGGGCAGTTGGGTCAGGAAGCGATGGATAATGACCTGCCGGTCCATGCCGATGACCCCGTCCGCAGGGCCGGTCATGCCGGCGTCGGTGAGATATCCCAGGCCCTGGGGAAAAATGCGCTCATCCGCGGTCTGTACGTGGGTATGGGTGCCGATGACGGCGCTGGCCCGGCCGTCCAGGTACCAGGCCAGGGCCAGTTTCTCGCTGGTGGCCTCGGCGTGCATATCCACTAAAATAATCTTCACTTCTGGAGGCAAGGCGGCCAGCTCCCGGTCTGCGGTGCGGAAAGGGCAATCCAGGGGGTTCATAAAGATACGACCTTCCAGGTTCACAATGGCGGCCGTCTCTCCGGCAGAAGTTTCGATGACAGTGACGCCCCGGCCGGGCGCGCCTTCCGGGTAGTTGGCCGGCCGCAGGAGGCGGTCGTTGGCCTCCAGGTAAGGCTGGATCTCTTTGTGTTTCCAGATATGGTTGCCCGAGGTCATGACATCGATGCCCGCCTGGAAGAGTTGTTCCGCCACTTCCGGGGTGATGCCCAAGCCGCCGGAAGCGTTTTCGCCGTTGGCCACCACCAGATCGATCTGGTATCTGTCCACCACTTTATGGAGCAGCCCGGAAACTGCCTTGCGCCCTGGGCCCCCCACGATGTCGCCGATAAAAAAAATCCTCACCTGCTAACCTGCATTCTTGTTTCGGACAAACAAAGACCTCCTTAGCGAGATGGAGAAGACCTTAAGCTATATTGTCTCGTGCCCGAGTACACCTTGGGCACGAGACAACGACACTCTTCAGCCTACCTGCTTAGCGGGCATACTCCACCGCCCGGGTCTCCCGGATAACGGTGACTTTAATCTGCCCCGGGTAGGTCAACTCGGATTCGATTTTTTTGGCCGCATCCCGGCACAGCAAAAAAGCCTCTTCATCGGTGATCTTATCGCTGTCCACGATGAGGCGGATTTCCCGCCCTGCCTGGATGGCGTAGGTCTTGCTGACGCCGTTGAAATTGCGGGCGATTTTTTCCAGTTCTTCCAGGCGCCGCACGTAGGTTTCCAACATCTCCCGACGCGCTCCCGGCCGGGCCCCGGAAAGGGTGTCTGCGGCCTGGACCAGGACTGCGAGGACGGATTCCGGCGGGATATCCTCGTGATGGGCGTGGATGGCATGAATCACTTTGGCGGACTCCCCGTAGCGCTTGGCCAGTTCCGCCCCGATGAGGGCGTGGGGGCCCTCCACCTCGTGATCCACGGCCTTGCCGATATCATGCAGCAGTCCGGCGCGTCTGGCGTGCTTCACATTCAACCCCAACTCCGCCGCCATAATGCCGCACAAAAAACTCACCTCGATGGAGTGTTGCAGCACGTTCTGGGCGTAACTGGTGCGATACCGGAGTTTGCCCAGCAGCTTGATTATTTCCGGGTGCAGGCCGTGCACCCCGGCATCAAAGGCGGCTTCCTCACCTGCTTCACGGATATTGCTTTCGACCTCCTGGCTGAATTTATCCACTACTTCCTCGATGCGGGCCGGATGGATGCGGCCGTCGGTGATCAGATGCTCCAGGGCCCGGCGGGCCACTTCCCGGCGGATGGGATTGAAGGCCGACAGGATAACGGCCTCGGGCGTGTCGTCAATGATGACATCCACCCCGGTGGCCGCCTCCAGGGCCCGGATGTTTCTGCCCTCACGGCCGATGATGCGGCCTTTCATCTCTTCGTTGGGCAGGTTGACCACCGAAACGGTCTGCTCCGCCACATATTCGCTGGCATACCGCTTGATGGCCAGGCCGATTATTTCTTTGGCCTTCTTGTCGGCAAACTCCCGGGCTTCCGTTTCTATCCGTTTCACCAGACGGGCCGCGTCCGTCCGGACCTCCCGTTCCATATTTTTCAGTAAGAGATTGCGGGCCTCCTCGGAACTGATCCCTGCCAGGCGTTCCAGTTGCAGCCTTTGTTCCTGGACCAGATTGTGATAATATGTTGCTTGTTCTTTGATCTCCTTTTCAAAGGTTTCAATCTGTTTCTGGCGGTTGCCGAGCTCAGATTCTTTGATATCCAGGATGCTGATTTTCTTTTCTAAATGCTCTTCTTTCTGAAGAAGCCGTTTTTCCAGGATGTTCAATTCCAAGCGGCGCTCTTTGGACTCTTTATCAAATTCCACCTTCATCTGGAAAAGCTGGTCCTTGGCCTGCAGGGCCGTTTCCTTCTTGATGGCCTCGGCATCCTTGCGGGCTTCGTCCAGGATTTTTTTTGCCAGATTCTCCACCGAATCGATCCGTGATTCGATGATCATGCGGCGCAGATAAAAGCCGGCGAGGACTCCTAAACCGCCGCTCAATCCCACCGCCAAAAAAGAAATGGATTCCAGCGGCAATCCCATGTGTTTCTTCCCTTTCTCACGATATATATAAATGCCTGCCGTACGGCGACAAGACTAAGGATTGTGAAAAAATATACAAAAGCTGGTTGATTACCGGGGCGACAGAAGAGAAGCGGCTATGGGCCGCAGGGGATGGCAATAAGGGGGCGGCAGAGGCGAATGATGAAACACAAGGGCTCAGACAAGGGCAAACCTTAGGAAAGGCGCCTTAGTTTTATCCTGATGGTTAACCTCCTCTGAAAACTTGGTGCGTCATTCTCCGAACTTAACGAACACGACTCCATGGACGCCATTTATTGTCTATATATAACCCTAGGTGCAAAGGGCGGAATTTCTTGAGTATTGCCGAACTGTTTCAAGTCCATATCCTCGTGGGCATCCCTTATGTTATCCGGTGCGGCTCCATTCTCCGGCGCATATATAATCACTCCCCCCGCGAAAATGACGTGTTGACAGGACGTTCTTGAACCGAAACGATTCAAGTGGGTCTACCATGGTTCTCCTTTAGGCTCTCCTTTGCAGGAGTATGCGCACTGGAGCCTGACTGGTGTCCCGGTTTAAAAGTGTTGGATCAATAATGATTCTGCCAATCACTTTCACCGCAGGGGAAGTGAACTTCTTGTCTCAAGCAAGTGAATCAGGTGTTTGGACTTTGATTCAATCTCCTGACGCAGATGCTGGGAATCCTCCTTGATTTCGAGGTAATCAGATGCAATGTTCAGAGCAGTCATGATGGCTATTTCTTCATTTGAGGCTTTGGGCAAACCCTTGCGAACTTCCCGGATTTTTTCATCCACCAGGTGGATGACCCGTTCAAGATGAGTCTGCGAGCTTTCACTTCTTAAGGTCAGGGTCCGTCCTAAGATATCAAAATGTATGGTAATCGGAGTTGAAATAGAACCATCTCCTATTTCTCTTTACCCAGTGCTTCAAGTTTGTTTAATAATTGGTCAAGACGCTGTCGCACCATATCCCTCTCTTTATTCATTTTGCCGAGGGCTTCCCGCGTCTCTGCCAGGGCCTTTTCCTGTTCCTCCAACATCTTCATGAGAGTGGCATTTTCATTCTGCAGGTTTTGGTACTGCGTCAAAACCTGGTCTAATTTGCGCTCTAAAACCTCAAATAATTCTAAGGCCACCTGGACTTCCTCTCTTGCTCTGGCATGGTTAGATTTTATTCTCTGATATTAAAAAGTCAAGATGATTTATGGAAAGTAAGCGGTCAGCCGTCGGCTATAGAGAAATATTCAAGCAAAGGGTAGGGCTGGCGAGAAATCTGCCAGCTTGGAAAAAAACTTTTTTAGGTGAGTTTATCCGATGCCTCAGCCCGGCAGGGGCATATTTCAGCCTGACGGCAATCGCTCCGGGATGGCGTCGCCAGAATCTTGTAACTAACTCCCCGGCCCAATACCAGTCTGCTGCCGTTCAGACTCACCACCAAAGAACTGCCATTATTCTGACAGACCGTAACCCTTTGGCCCGGAAACAGACCCAGGGCCACCATGCGTTCCTGGAGTCGGCGGCCTCCGGTGACAGCCATGATGATGGCTCCTTGCCCTGCCTCAAAAGTGGCTAACGATTGAGCTTGCAGGGGCGGCGAATGCACCGCCACACCCTCAGACATGCTTGGCCTCCTCATCCCTGGCGGAGGATTTCTGGTGACAGTGCGGGCAATACCCCTGCACTTCCAATACATGCTTGATAATCTGGTAACCATGCTTTCGGGATAATTCCGCTTCCACGGCAGCCAGGCGCGGTTCTTCAAACTCCACCATGGCCCCGCAACTCAAGCAGCGTAGATGGCAATGGTGGGGTTGACCATAAATCTGTTCATAATGCCAGTGCCCGTCCACGAAATTGACTTCCCGGATGAGACCGCATTCAACCAGCAGCGGCAAGGTCCGGTAAATGGAAGCCTTGGAAATCTTTTTATCCTGCCCCCGTAGCCGCAGGAAGAGCTCATCCACGTCAAAATGCTCCCGTTTGCGGCAAATCTCCGCCAGGATAATTTCCCGTTCCGGGGTCTGCCGCAAGCCCTTAGAGCGGATAAATTCTCTGAAAATCTCCAGTTCCGTCTGCATGAGAAAACCGAAAGTTAATGAGAACCAATAGCAATAATTTAACACTAACTCTGTTTTTGTCAAGCCCCATCCCAGCTAAAAACATCTCTGATACCCCATGGCTTCTCTGACCCGGGCCTGGGCCAGGCGATGCGCCGCGCTCCGGGGATAAAGTTTCTCTTCCTTCACCAAACGCAGCACTTGCTGGCAGTTTTCCTGGATTTTTTCCGTGATCACCCCGAAGGCCTCGGCAATGGAGCCATGCCGGTATTCCACTGCGGTGCTGATGACCCCTCCGGCGTTGACGATAAAATCGGGCAGGGTGCAGATGCCCCGGTCGATGAGTTGTTTCTCGGCCTCCGGGGCAATGGGGATGTTGGCTCCCTGCAGAATCATCCTGGCCTGGATGGCGCCGGCGTTATGGCTACCGATGACGTCGGGGCGGGCGGCCGGGACGAGGATATCGCAGGGAAAAGCAAAAAGAGTCTCAGGCGGTATGATCTGGGCCCCGGGATAGTCGTGCACCTTGCCGTGCTGTTCTTTCAGGGCGGTGAGGTGGGCCACATTGAGACCCTGGGGATGATAGATGGCGCCGGCCGAATCGCTGGCCGCCACCAGCAGGCAACCCCTTTTTTCCAGGAACCTGGCTGCGGCTTTGCCCACATTGCCGAACCCCTGGATGGCCACCCGAGCGCCCATTAAATCCAGGCCCAGAAAAACGGCCATCTGTTCCGCGGCCACGGCCAGACCGAAACCGGTGGCGCCCAGTTCATCCAAAGGTATGCCGCCGGTTACCTTGGGGCGGCCCACGCTGCGGCCGATCTCATCGTAGATAAAGGCCATGCAGGTTTCATCGGTGCCCATGTCCGGGCCGGGGATATACTGCCGCAGTTCAGCCATGGCCTGGGCAAAGGCCCGGATAAATCTCTCTTTCTGGTCCAACGGCATCCCCGGGTCAGCCAGGATGCCGGCCTTGGCACCGCCGTGGGGCAGGCCGGCCGCGGCATTTTTCCAGGTCATGGTGCGAGCCAGGCGGAAGACTTCCTCCGTGGTCACGTCCGGCGCCATCCGGACCCCGCCGATGGCCGGCCCCAGGGCGGTGTTATCAATGACCACCACGGCTTTAAGGGGAAGGCGGGGGTTATAGAGATGGACAATTTTTGCCGGACCCCACTCGTCGGCAAATCGGCTGAAGCTGGTGGGTTCCATGTTCATTCCCTTTGGGCTAATAAGTTAAAGGCATGTGAGGTAGTTCGGGGGGGCCTGACGACCCTAATTCCCGAAAAGATTTTTGAAATGAAAGGATACTCCCAGGACGATCCGGTTGTTGGGGACATTAAAAGTAACAGTGCCTCTCTGGTTAAGCATGATCTCCTTGTCCTCATATTCCACGGCATGTTGATAGCTGAACTTGTACTCCAGGAAAAACCCGAGATTGGGGGAGGCCATGTAGCGCAAACCGGCTTGGGCCGCAAAGGCGAAGTTTTTAGACGAGTCTGATAACCCGTACATCACTTCAAAGGCCGGGCCGATGCCGATGTAGGGTTGCAGGCGCCCGAAAGGCATTTCTTTATCAGGGAAGAAACCATACCGGGCCAGGAAGTTGGTCTGCATGCACCAGGTATAAAAGCGGTCCTGGGGCACTACCAGGCTCTGGACGCCGGTGGGCAGGGGCCGGGAAAGGGTAACCCGCTGCGTGCGGATGGCATTCCGGGAATAATTCGTTTCCATTTCGATGCCGAACCAGGGCAAGCTTTGAAAATAGCGGCCGAATTTCAGGCCTCCCACCACAGACGGCTGGAGGATGACGCCCCTGGCGGTGAGACCCTTGAGGGGGGGCTGAAACTTGCCATGGGAGAACGTCCAATCCTGGTCCGGCGGCATGGACGCCCCCCCGTAAATCGCCAGATAATATTCCCCCAGGGTAAGATTTTCCGGATGACCCCGCACCCGTTCCGCCGGGCTGTTCTTCCAGAGGTAATGGGCCAGGGCGCTGAATCCCGTGGTCCCCAGGGAAAAGATGGTCAGGGCAAAGGCCTTCTCGCTTATGGCCGCCTCCAGCCGGGCAGGTGAGGCCACTACCAGGGTGACTATCAGAAAACCGGCTACTAATAGAGAGAAAGGTCTTCGCACCAAAAATCCTCAAGCCCTATTTCGAGGCCGCCACCACGACGGCGGCCACTAAGGCAACCTGCCCAAGTATTGTGGCGATATCTTTGATTTCTCTCAACCAGGCGATGCGTTCGAAATCCTCGGGCACGATGATGGTGTCACCCGGATCAAGGCGCAGGGACTTGATGCTGCCCACATGAAAGGTCTCTTCCGAGCCGGTCCAGCCGCCTCCGAACCATCGGAAGCTCTGCCGGCTCACGGCCGCACCGCTTGCCTTGATGACGAAGATCTGTTTGGCGTCGGCGTTTTTACCGAGACCACCGGCCCGCCGGATGTAATCATTGACCGAGAGGTGCGGGTCATAGACAATGGCCGTGGGATTGAGCACCGAACCCAGGACATTGACGGTCTGTTGCACCTGGGGGATATGGAGGCTGTCCCCCTCCTGTAATTCCAGATCCCAGGGAGTGCCCCGCAGGCGCTCCGGGTCATCCATGCGGACGACTACCCTCCCCAAAGGAATAATTTCTCTGAGTTTGGCAATAAGTGCCCGCTGCTGCTGTTGCACCAGGGCATACCGTTGGACTTCTTTGGGATCTATTTCGGTTTGGGCCCTGGCTGCCCCCGCGGCCAGCATGTCCGCCTCCATCCGGTCGATGGCCTGGTTCAAGTGCCGGGTCTGTTCCTGTTTCACCGACACCCTGGAGAAAAAGGCGCCTTTAGGATAGGCATTGGTGGCAAACCCTCCTGCCCGGGTTAGGACCGAACTCAGGGTTTCCCCTTTTTTGATGGTGTAAGCTCCGGGATATCTTACTTCTCCTCCCACCGAGACCATTTGATAGAGAGCCCACTCCGGGATATGGCGCACCAGGAGAAAATCGTTGGGACGCAAGAGAACATTTTCCCGGGTGTTGCCGGCCATGGCCAGGCGCAGATTCACCGTCTGGCGGGTAGTGATGGGTCCTTCCGGAGAAGGGGTCACCCGGGTTATTTCCGCCTCGTCTAAATTGGTGGAGAGTAAAAAGCCGCCAGCAAAGACGATAAGATCGCTAAGGCGCATACCGTCCCGGTAGCCGAACTCTCCAGGATTCTGCACCGCACCGCCAACCCGCACTAAGCGGATATCCACGCTGGGAACCGGAAAGATTCGCACCAGGTCACCGGCGGCCAAGGGAATATCCGGCCGCAGGCCGCTCAAAAAAAGTTCCAGGTCGTCCTCCACCAGGATCATTTCCTTGCGATCCCGGATGCGCATCATCTGGACCCGGTTTTTGAAGGCGGTGGGGGCCAATCCGCCGGCCAGATGAATCAGCTCGGATAAGGTTTTTTCCTCTTTGAGCTCGTAAACCGCCGGAATCTTCACCGGCCCGCCCAGGCCGACCCGCTCTCCCGCCACGGGTATGAAGATTACGTCTTCGGGCATCAGCCTGATGTCCTTGGTCTTATCACCCCGCAGGAGAAAATCATACATGTCAAAACGGACGATGGTGCGTCCCCCCCGGCGGACTTCGATGCGGCGCATGGAGCCTTGTCTGCTGGGACCGCCGGAGGCGAACAGGGCGTTTACCAGGGTGGACAGGGAAGAAATGCTGTAGCTGCCCGGGCGGCGCGCCTGCCCTACTACGTAGACGGTGATGGTGCGCAGATTATCCAGGGTGACGTTCATCTGAAAATTGGTGTACTGCCGGGAAAACTCCCGGTCCAGGACTTCCCGCAACTGCCTGAAAGTAAGGCCGCTGACACTCACCACCCCCACCCGGGGAATGGCGATCTGACCGTTGCGGTCCACGGTCATGTTATATTCCGCCTGGACGGCCCCCCACAGGACAACCCGGATGGTGTCCCCGGGACCGATGAGGTAATCAGGGCCCACCGGCACCTGCATCACGGGCAGGAAGGTGGAGGGAGCCCTCCGGAAAAAGTCGTAGCCGAATAATCTCAGGTTCAAACCCCGCACTCTGGCCCGATGCTGTAATTCGGTGAATTCCTCTGCCTCTTCTGCCACACCGGGTTCTGTCTCGGTCCGGTCCGGTACGGGCTGCTGCGGGGTCGGCTGGACTTCTGGAGATGGGGCGGGAGCAACTCTCTGAATCTCCGGCGTCCCCGTGGTGGGCGATACCCGTTGCAGATAAAACTGCGCCTGGGAGGATAAATCAGCCGGTGAGCCCGGTGCTGGAGCAGCCGCGGGGCCGGTTGGACCTGCGGCCGGAGCCGACGGTGCCCCCGTACCCATGCCGGGGCCAGCGGGGCCCGTGGGACCAGCCGGGCCTTCCTGGGTCCAGGCGGCAGGTGAAGGGGTCAAAAGACAGACCATTAAGACCAGACTGATAATTTTCTTCCCTTGCATCAGATATGCTTCCTTCACAAAAAAAATATAATTTCCAATAGATTTAAATGACGACCAGCACTTTAAGGAAAAGCATCCGGAAAAAGATGCCAGAGGCGGCAGCGAAGATTCCGGAGCATGAGGCGGACTGTCATATCCGGGTCGGTCCAGTAATCCAGGTCCGTGGGCCCTGGTGGGCACTCGGCCACCCTGGGGCGGATTCTGCCGCCAACCCTCGCGTCAGCCACCATCCATACGGGTCGCAGGTTTCTGGCGTCAAATAAGGTCAAACTGACGTAAATAAAGGCATGGGTGATGGTGTGGGCCGGGGCCTTGGCCATACGTTGGCCTGACCAGGTGAACTTCGGGGTTCCCGGTTGCAAGGCATAAGATACTTCCCATAAACTGAGAGACCGGTTCCTGGCATCAGCCGGCAGCATGGCAGGGTCGGCCACGAACAGCATGGGCGCATAGTAACAGAAAAGAAAGCCGTCCGCCGCCAGGGGGGAACTCTGGAAATTCTCCAGGAGATGTGCCACGGTATTATCTGGTTCGATGCCAGGTATCGCGGTCATCAGAAAAGGCTCGTAACCCCGCTTCTGCATGACCTCCATGAAGGTCCGGGCTACATCCACATCAGTAAGGTCAAGGACATCCACGGCTCGGGGATTGATGTTATCTGAAGGTTTCCAGGGCCCCAAAAACCTGGTCCGGTCCTGAATGAAATCGCTGCTCAAGGAATTCTGGTCGGGCCCGGCCAGAAAATGAGGCCAACGCTGCAGCACCACTCCCACCCGAACAATCCCCTGGGTTGCCGCTTTTTCTTGATAATACTCCCGGTTGCTGAGCATGACGCATGAGGACAGCCCAAGCATGAGCCACCCGAGCCATAGCCACCGCCAATGACGACTTAATGCGGCGGGCTTGGCTGCCTTTACTCTTACCGGCCATACGAAAAATGCCATTAGAAAAAGTATCGAGTAATTTCGATCGGATAGGATGCTTTTTTGATGTAAGCGTTCAGCGGTCAGCTTACAGCCATCAGCTAATGCTTTAAATTCAAATAGTTATTCCAAGTTGGCGGATCACTGGTTTTTCGCTTGGTTTACCTAACCCATTGTTTTTGCTGAAAGCTGATTGCTGATAGCTGAACGCCTACTTTTTGATTAACCTTACCAATAATCAGACCTATCATACCACAACCCTGGAGGGCTTGTCACCTCCTTGACGAATCTTTTCACATTAATTCCGCCTTGTCCGGCAGAAGGAAGGTGAAAATATCCGGTGTCGGATACCTTGGTTCTTCTTATGGCAAAGAGTAAGCGTTTCGTGAAAAAAAGCTGCCAACCTTCCCAAAGGACACCATTTTTTCCGTTTCTAGAGCGTGGGATAAGAAATTTGTGAAGCTGGCCGATGCTGCCGCGGGGATGGTGCTTGCCACCCCTCAATTTTTGTGGTAGAGAATAATTTCACGGAGTCGGTCACAAGCGTTCCTGAACCTTTATGGGGGGTTGTAAAGATGAGCAGAGGGGTTAATAAAGTTATTCTCATCGGCCATTTGGGAGGAGATCCCGAGGTGCGCTACACTGCCAACGGCATTGCCATGGCTCGTTTCAGCCTTGCTACGTCGGAATCATACACCGACAAGGACGGTAATCGCCAGGACAAAACAGAGTGGCATAAGATTATTGCTTGGCGCAAACTGGCAGAAATCTGCGGCCAATACCTCTCCAAAGGGAGGCTTGTTTATATAGAAGGACGGCTCAGGACAACCTCATGGGAAAAAGACGGGGTTAAGCGTTACACTACTGAAATCGAAGCCCGGGATATGCAAATGTTAGGTCCTGGCGGAGATCGGCCTCCCAAAGAGACAGAAGAGCCTTTCCCCCCACCGCCCGGGGGGCCGGCCGAGGAGGATGATTTTCCCTTTTAGCTCCATCTTATCATGGGAATGAGGTGCAGCCGCAACCACGAATTTATGCCGACAACACGAAAAACCAAACGCCAGCAGCTCGTTGAGTTATTGTTGGCCGAAGACTTTCCGGCCATTGCGGCCCTCGCCGCCCATGGCGGTGGGGTGGTCACTCTTTTATTGCAGCTGCTTTATGAGCCCGGTAGCCTGCTGCATTGGCGGGCCACCGAAGCCCTCGGCTATCTTGCCAGAACCCATCCCAAACGGATCAAGGATATCATCCCTCGGCTCCTCTGGTCCCTGAACGAGGACTCGGCCAGCTTCGGGTGGGGAGCCGCGGCTGTTTTGGGTGAAATCGGCCGGCAGAATTACCCCTTGGTCGAAGATATCATACTAATGTTATTTCATTTTGTGGAAGAGGAGTTTTCCCGGGAAGGCATGCTCTGGGGTCTGGGGCGTTTGGGCCAGGCTCATCCCGAAGTGGTGCAGGATGCTGCGGCCGCCATCCAGGCCTGTTTGGAGGACGCCAATCCTCAGTCGAGAGCCTATGCCGCCTGGTGCCTGGGAATCATTAGGGCGCCGGAAGCCTCCCCGGCCCTCCGCCGTTTAATGGACGATCCTGAACCGGTCAAGCTTTATGAGGC
The DNA here is from genome assembly GCA_016874895.1 of Deltaproteobacteria bacterium. Taxonomy (GTDB): domain Bacteria; phylum Desulfobacterota; class Desulfobaccia; order Desulfobaccales; family Desulfobaccaceae; genus Desulfobacca. The sequence goes on along the minus strand of VGSX01000017.1, from coordinate 1,651 downwards.
CGGCGCGTTAAGGGAAACCACCGTGGGACAAGTAGCCCGGGAGGCTTTACAGCGCCTGGCCGATGCTTAATATAACAATACAATAAGACAAAATAAGAAAGGAAAGATTGCCATGTGGTTTGGAATTTTGACATTTGTCGTGGGAGTTTACATCGGCTACAAATACCCCCAGCAGGTTCAAAACGTGATTGATTCCGCTAAAAAAATCTTCAATGATCTGAAAGATAAAGTATCCAAGAAAAGCGAACCGCCCCAGTCTTAAGGCACCAGAAAAATTCACCGCAGAGTTGCCGGGAAAATACTCCACGCCGTCGGCGTCGCTGCGGTGAAAAATAATGTCACAGGCACTTTAACCTCCATACTGCATAATCTTACATAAGTGGGAGAGTGAAGTTTTTAGGACTGCGTATGGTAACTATTCGGTTAACCCGGTAATTGGTTGAAATTGCCTCAAACATAGATCTGATCATGGAAGATGTTTTTTTTTAAAAGAAAACATCCTCTATCGCTGAACACTGGGTAAGCGTTCAGCGGTCAGCTAATGCTGTAAGTTAACATAGTTATTCTAAGATGGCAGGTCGCTGGTTTCTCGATTAGTTTTCTTAGCCCATTGTTTTTGCTGAAAGCTGATTGCTGATCGCTGAACGCCTACGACACTGGAAAAGAACTATGGTAAGCATTGGGTATGCCCTTGCTATCGCCGAACCTGCCGCGGTAACACCCTGCCGGCCACCGTGACCGCCCCAGTTCCTCCCGAGCTCATTCCCAAAGGAATCTTGGGAATCTCCATTTCCACGGGCATCATGGTCGCAGACCGCTATGGTGCTTATAAGACCGTAGCCGAAGCGACCCCGATTCTCCTGGCCTTTTGCTGGGCCCAGGTCCGCCGCGATTTTATCGACCTGGCAGCCAGCCGGCCGCACCAGCAAGATCAGGGTTTGAAGTGGCTTCAAGATATCAGCCACCTCCACCAGCTCAATGATCTCAGGCTCCAGGTTCTGGATCAACCTCCTGATACTTTGTCGAGGTGATGATTTATGAATCAAGGCATTAATCCTGCCAGCCAGGCCTCATCCAGGGCCTCTACCACGGCTGCAGTAAGCTCCACCATGGCCTCGAAATCCCGGCGATGGATGATGCCGGCGGCGGAGTGGGCGTATCGCACCGGCACCCCCAAGACTATGGTGGGGATTCCCCCCTGGGCCAGGTGGATGGCCCGGGCGTCGGTGGCGCCGCTGCGCCGAACCGCCAACTGGTGGGGAATTCCTTGTTTTTGGGCGAGTTCCACTACCTTGCGCCAGAGTTTCTGGGGTACGATAATGGTGGGATCAAAGAGCCGTATTTGCACACCTTTACCCAAGGCCCCCTGGGGCGGGTCCGGACTCAGACCGGGCAGGTCGTCCGCCGGGGGCCCTTCCAAAACAATGGCCAGGTCCGGCTTGACAACCTCCACCGCGGTGGCCGCCCCCCGGCAGCCCACTTCTTCCTGGACCGTCCCCACTGCCAGGATGGAATTCGGGTGGGGGCGGTCTTGAAAACGGTGCATCACCTGGATCAGGGCCGCCACCCCCACCCGGTCATCCCAGGCCTTGTTGACCAGATAGTTGTCGTTAAAAACGGCAAACCCTCCCCTCGGCACGGCCAGGTCTCC
>VGSX01000016.1 GCA_016874895.1 Deltaproteobacteria bacterium | reverse complement strand
CCCATCCCTCTCAGGCATGTCCCCCGTTGCCAGGACGGAACGGAGGGATTGCCATCCATAGGCCGCCCCGGCCTGCCGCCAGGCCATATCCCACCTGAGGGAGGTTTTCTCCTCTCTTTTCAAAGCGCCGTAATATGGCGACAGGAGCCAGGAAATGAGGTCCTGGCGCTGCTCCCCTCCCAGGATGAATCTCACGGGCAGGAGTGCGGCCTGCCAGAGGGGGGTCTCGGCCAGGGTGGGGCCCAGGGAAAAATTATAGCTGCCTCCCCGGGAATCGGCCGCCTGGCCTAATAACTCTTTGAATATCCGCCGCAATCCCGGCAGATAGGCTTCCAGGTTGGGAGCCGTGATGGCCAGTCGGTGGAGCGGTATGCCCTTTTCAGCGGCCAGCTCAAAAACCTGGGCGGCCACCCACTCCATCTCCTGGTGCATGTCGGGCAGGGATACGGCCCGGATGTCGCTAGTTGTTGCCCCGCGGCCCAGAAGTCGGACCTGCACAATCGGCCGACGCCGGCCCACGGCCCGCAGCCACTGATCCTCCATGGGAGCGGGGGTCTCCAGGCCCACCACCACGATCCGGTCCGGCAGACCCAGCTTTTCCTCGGCCAATGCCTGCAGCAGTAACGACGGTATCCGTGCCGGGATCACCAGACCCTGCTGCGTCAGCAGGTCAATAAATGTCCGGCCCACCTCCTGCCGCCAGATTATCAGGGGGGATTCCGCGGCCAGGTCTTGGGGCGGGGGGATCTGGTAGCGCTGGCTCAGTTCCAGGGCCTCATCCAGGGCGGCCGCCCAGGCCAGGTCAGGCGTGACCTTAGGCGGAGAAGGAGTTGCCGCCATGGCCGACTTCCAGTGAACCAGGCGTTCCAGGGACGAAGCCGGCCGCAGGGGCAGCCAGAGTTGCCCGAGGAGCTGATGCCACCAGCCCGAAAGTGTGGTCATGGCCAGGGGTTCCCAGGCGGAAATCCCAGCAGCCTGGGCCTCCAGGCGCTGCCGCCGCCAGACCTGGTGCGCCAGCCTCATATGGGGCACGATTATCAAGACTCCGGGCGGCTGGCTCAACAGATATTTCTGGAGACCGGCGCTGGATTCGAAGGGTTTGACCGCAGTGCCTGGGTTCGTCATGGCTTCTGTGACTTTAAGTATGCTGGTGTTCAACCGGCGCCAGGAGTTTAAACTGCTCGTAGGCGTTCAGCTATCAGTAATCAGCTTTCAGCACAGTTCAGCTATCTGAGTATAGGCTGGAAAAACAGCTCCGCCCTAATCAGTTATTGATAACTGCCTATGAATCACTCACTTTTTCCCATCAGCCGGTCCAGCTGCACTTGCATGGCAGGGGACACCGAAGTGAAGTGCAGGACACAGCAACCTTCCGGCTCCTCAAAGAAACGGATCACTTTGGCATACAGCTCGGGTGCATCCTGGCCGGTCCCGCCCTCCAACCGTACTATGATATTACTATACTGCTCCAGGGGGCAGGCCGTGGCCAGCACTGCCTGTCCGGGGGCCACCCCCCTCAAGGTGGCCGGATGCTCCTGGTTGTCTAACTGTTTTCCGGTCAATTTTATCATAGAACAAGGAACCGGTATGGGCAGCATCATCAACTGCGATTCCGGCACCGCCAGACTCAGCTCCGGATAAGCTTCGTGGCCCAGCAGCTCCCGGCAAAGCAGGGGCTCCGGCATCCCCTTGGCGCTTACCTTGACTTCCTCCCCCAGAATGAGGCCTGGGCCGGCGGCCTGCATCAGGCTGGGAGAGACCAGCACCTGGCCGCCCAGGGTATAGCTCTCGATGCGCCCCGTCAGGTTTACGGTGTGCAGGGCAATCCCCATGCTGATCTCGGGCCAGCCCTGGCGAGCATTGTGCGCGTTGACCTGCTGCATGGCCTGCTGCATCTGCAAGGCGGCGCGTATCGCCCGCAAAGCCGCGTCCGGCATCTGCACCGGGGCACCGAAAAGCACCAGGATGGCATCCCCGATGATCTCGTCGATGGTGCCGCCGTTGTGCTGAATGACCTCGATCATGGCCGATAAGTAGTGGTTCAGCAGGGCCACCACCGTCGTCGGCTCCAACCGTTCCACCATGGAGGTAAAGCCCCTCAGATCGGACATGAGGATCGTCACCTCCCGTTTCTCGCCCCCCAGTCTGAGTCCCTCCGGCATATCCAGGAGGACTTCGACGATATCGTCGCTGGTATAACGGCCGAAGGTCTCCCGGATGAAACGGTTCCGGGCCTCCAACTGTTCGTTCAATCTCAGCAACTGTTCCCGGGAGTCCTTCAATTGCTGGGTCATGCTGTTGAAGGCAATGGAAAAATCGCCCATGAAATCCACTTTTTGTTCCAGATCCCCCGCCGCTACCTGCTGCGTCTTCCAGGTAAGGTGGGTGAGGTTGGATTGCAGGGTTTTCAAGGACTGCACCACTTCCATACGACTGGCCACCCGGGGAATGTTCAGCTCACCCACGGCCATCTGGCCCAGAGCCTTGCTAACAGCGTTAAACTCCACTAAAAAGCGATTCACATAGGTAATGAGCTGGCGGATCTCATTATCCGGCAGGTCGGCCGGCATATCTATGGGGCCTACCGGCTTACCTACCCGCAGGTAGTGAATCGCCGCGGTAATCCGGTCGATGAGTTCCTCGGCCACCGAGATCATTTTTTCGGCTTTGCAGTAAAACGGCAGATCCGATCTCCACTGCCCCAGCAGTCAACTTCCTTAACCTCAAAATCTTGGCCCGTATAACTCTGCAGCAGCCCGGCAATGAAGCCTTCGTCGTAAATGCAGATTTCCTCATCGCAGACCGGCAGTCCCGAGCAGTCCAGGTCCTCGGCAACCGTGATCACAAAGGAACCCTCCTCAAAATTTGCCGATTCCACCCGGAAGATGCCGATCTTCAGTTCCTTCAGGTGGTGCTGGATGGCCGCCAGGAAACTGTTCAGGTCTTTTTCCTCCGCCAGAAGATTCTGGCAGAATTCCTCCCCGGCTTTTTTGCCGGCCTCATAAAAAATCCGGTCTGCGGTTTCCACCCCGAAATCGCGGATGAGAATATCCCTGAGGGTGAACTGCATGAGGCGATAAACTGATAAGTGCATCAGGGGGCCGAGATTGGGCCGTCCCGCTTCGATGTCCCCCAGCATGCTCCAGGTAAAAAGACCCTGCTCCCTTTCTTCCTTAAACATACCACCCACCTCCCGAGTTATACCTTTTTCGGTTTTTAGTGTTACCGTGAAAATCCCCCCGAGTGCCCCTTTTGTAAAGGGGGACTTTGAAATATCCTGGTAATTCGTCCACCAGGGGCACCTGGTCCATAAGACTCTAGCGGGTCCCGGCGGCTCAAGTGACCAGCACGTTTCCATCGCTGTTTGGAAGATAATTGTAGCATATAATACGGCAGTATAAGAGGGCAACTTGTTCAAAATTGACTTATTTCCTGAAAGATGTTAACTTGAAAAACAAACTCGGATAATTAATTGGCAGAGTTGAGGCTTCTTAAGCCGCAAGTGGCGGGTTCAAGTCCCATTCCCGGCTCCGAACCATCCTGCTTTCCATCTACCATTTTTATGCTCTCATTTTCACCCCTCCCCCTGGCCCTCAATGCCGTTGAATTAGGGAGAAGGCTTGATGATGGTAGTTCATAACTTATAAGTCACCCGCGAACTATGAAAATAACTCACTCTATGCCCTCACCCTAGCCCTTTCCCGGAGGGAGAGGGGACTGAAAGTTTCCGGATAGAAACGATTAATGGTGATAAAATGGCACACATTGTTTTAATCCAGGCGCCTTACAGAGATTTATACGGTCCCATCAAAAAAGCGGCTGGCTATTATTTCCCTCTGGGATTAGGCTACATCGCGGCGGTTCTCCGCCGCCAGGGTCATCGAGTCGGCTTATATGAGCCGGAAGCGCAAAAAATGAGTTTCCAGGACATTTCCAGGGTTTTTGCCACCGAGCGTCCTGATGTCATCGGCATCGGCAGCGCCACCCCCAATTTTTTTAATGCCATTGAACTGGCGAAAAGCGCCAAAAGCGTCGGCGCCACAGTGGTGCTGGGGGGTATCCATGCCTCGGTCATGCCTCACTATATTGCTGAAAATTATTCAGATTATTTTGACTATGTCGTGGTGGGCGAAGGTGAAGACACCATGCTGGATTTGGTGGCACACCTGGAAAACGGGCGCGACCCTGCGGCAGTCCCCGGAGTATTTTTAAAACAGAACAATGAGGTAGTTTCCACCCCGAGCCGGGCACGCATAACCGACCTGGATGCTTTGCCCTTCCCGGCCCGGGACCTGTTGCCCATGGAACTGTTTCCTCCCAATCTCCACAATTCCAGGTATAAGAAGAGTTTTACTATCCTCACCAGTCGTGGTTGTCCGTATAAGTGTAGTTTTTGCGCCTCTCACAATACCATGGGGAGTAAATATCGTTATCACAGCCCCGAATATGTTTTGGAAGAAATGGAATATCTGGTGAAGCAATACGGGGCCCAGCAACTTCTCATTACCGATGATACCTTTACGTTGAATACCAACAGACTGGTGAACATTTGCGAGGGTATGATCAGAAGGAAGTTAAATCTGAAATGGTTCTGTTTTTCGCAGGCAAGCAGATTGAATGCAGAGTTGTTAGAGTTGATGCAGCGGGCCGGGTGTTATAATATCGGTTTCGGGATAGAATCAGCCATCCCCCGGATTCAGAAGCTTATTGGCAAACCGGTGTCTTTGAGCCATTGCCTGGAACTGGTAAAAATCACCGAAAAATTGGGAATTAAATCCCAGGCTTTTTTTGTTTTCGGACATGAAGAAAACCTGGCCGAAATTCGAGCCACGATAGATTACGCCAATCATCTGAATGCCACCCTGGTTTTTCATAATATGCTGGTGCCATACCCGGGGACCAAAGATTTTGAGAGATTTTTCTCGGACATCCCTTTAGAGGAAATTGACTGGAAAAACTTTGTGGCCATCGGGGAGAAGTCCGTCCTGGGGCGATCCCGATTTAATTTCGAGAAGATAATTTATGAGGCTTATCGCGAGTTTTATGCCAGGCCGACGCAGCTTTGGCGCATGGCCAAACAGATCAAGACCTGGTTTGAGCTAAAAAATTATTTCCTGGGGGGGATGGGCCTCCTGAGTCAGATGCTTGTGTGGAAAAATCAGAGTTAGCAGGCTTAAATAAAGGCGTTCAGCCAAAGGTAAACAATTTTTGGGAAAGATCCGGGGATCGCTGGCATTGTGCTGACTGTGGAAAATTAACCCTTAAGCCGACGGCGGAACGTCTATCTTTAATTTTTTGCCTTACGTCCCTCAGTAAGTTATCCCCGTCAGCGATGCCTCAGCCGGGTTGACCCGGAGGGAAACGCACTTCCATTTTTAAAAATTGCCCGCAACTCCCCAGCTCTGAAAAACCGAGTTTTCGATACAGAGCGATCGCCGGGGCGTTGTCAAGATGAACCTCGAGGGAGATCCGGGTCAGAGATAACTCTTGCCTGGCCCAATCAAGAAGAACCTGAGAGGCTTCCTGGGCCAAACCTTTCCCCCGATCGTCAGCTGAAGCAATAATTAAACGCCCGAATTCAGCAGAACCTGCATTAAGATCAATATGGTATAAAGCGACTGTGCCGACAGGACGGGCTTGGGCTTGCTGCCATATTATAAACATAAGATCATTATGGCGCTGCTGATATCCCTCCCACCATACTTGCTGTTCATCTTGCGAGATGATCTCGGAATATTTAAACCATACCCGGATGTGGTCCTGATTTCGCCACTGCCTGATTAACTCGGTCTCCTGCTGACTTATCAGGCGAAGGTGAACCCTGGGGCCGGGAATTTCCAAGGATGCTTCTTTACCAATAAATTTCACGGCTTGAATGACATAACAGCCTCGATTACCCGATCCTGATCTGCCTGGGAAAGACCGGGGAACAGGGGCAAAGTCAGGATTCTTTTCCAGATGGCGTTGGCGACCGGGACTTCGGCTTTCACATACTGATAATACGGGTGCAGATTTATGGGGTAATAATGGACTCCAGGACTTATCCTATGGTCTTTAAGGTGTCTGATGAGGTCGTCACGGCAACGCTGGTTGGGAAGTTTGATCACGTAGAGATGCCATGAACTTTTGGCATAACTGTGTTCTACCGGTGTTTCGAGATATTCTAGATCGGCAAACGCCTGGTTATATCTTTCGACCAGAGCCCGGCGTTTGGCATTATGAGCCTCAAGTTTCTGCAATTGCACCAAACCGATGGCCGCGGCGATGTCCGAGAGGTGATATTTATAACCGAGCTTATCAACCCAATAACGCCAGGCATAAATCTTTTCATCGACTGTGCGGGTATAAGTATCTTTGGTGATGCCCAGCCAGCGCATCTCTCTAAAAAATCTGGCATACCAGTCTGAATTGATGGTGATCGCCCCACCTTCACCCATAGCCAGATTTTTGACAGCATGAAAACTGAAACAGGTGATTTCTGAAATACTCCCTACTTTGCGGTCCTTATAAGTTGCCCCACAAGCATGCGCGGCATCTTCGATCACCTTGATGCCCCGCGGTTCCGTCAAGTCAAGGATTGCATCCATATCGCAGGGATGACCGCCATAATGAACACAGATCAAAGCTTTGGTCTGGGGAGTAAGTTTCTCTTCGATATCCTTGGGATCGATATTTAAGGTATCCGGACAAACATCACAAAAAACCGGCACGGCATCACAGTATCGTACTACATGACAGGTAGACACAAAGGTAATGGGTGGAACAATTACTTCATCTCCCGGCTTCAATTGGAGAGATAATACTGCCAGGTGCAAGGCTGCAGTCCCTGAGTTCAGTCCCACGGCGAAATCACAGCCGATGTAATCGGCAAAGGCTTCTTCAAATTCCTGGGTTTTTGGCCCTAACCCTACCCAGCCACTTCTGATGACTTCGGATACCGCCTTAATTTCTTCTTCATCGTAACATGGCTTAAGAACCGGGATCACGGGTAAATCGTTATTCAAAGGTGCCTCACAATCTTATACCACTTTGTGTTATAGATGGTATTATTTATGTAATCTTTAATCTTTTTCCACATTGAGTGTAGTTTTGGGCATACAGAAGTATTGCTTATCGGTCACCAGTCCGCTGCGCCTCCCAGTCGGTGCAGAGCTGGGCTGCCAGATCATTATAGGTCCGGCCCGTTGAGGCCCGGTGATAGCCGTTCAGGGCGATGTGCCGGCGTTGTTCGTCATCGGCTAGCAGTTCTGCCAACTGTTGCTGCATCTCCGGCAGGTTCTGGGCACTGACAAACTCTTTGCCCGGCGTCATCAACAGCTCGGCATCCCGATTAAAATCACTCAATAAACAGACCTGACAGGCTGGAATTTCCAACAGACGGGTATTAGCCCCGGCACCGCCCCTGGTTTCATCACTCCATACCGAAATGTTAACCACCACTTTAGTCTGATTATATAATGTGACTACGTCATCCCCCCAGATGCCGGCGCCTTTGATGCGAAATAAAATACGCGGGTTCTGCCAATTATGTTTACGCCAGCGGGGCCCGTAGATTACGAAGTTTTTAGAAACTTCGGCCAGTCCTGCAACATACTGCTGCCGGCGTCCATGCCACTGCCCCACAAAGCACCAGTCATAGATCTGCCTCTGGGGCAGCGGCCGAAATCTGTTGGTATCAATCCCGGGTTGAAGGAAGCCGAGATTTTTAAGGCCCAGTTCCTGGGCCTGGGCGAGAGCAGCAGAGGAGAAGAAATAACTATGGTGATAAAATTTCAGCTCGTTTTTAATCTCGGGGAACCGGTCCTCGGATTCGCTGAACCAGTAGAACACGGTGGTCAACCGGTGTAATTGTTCCAGGACAGCTTCGGTAAACCGTTGGATTCCGGTGATAACGATCAACTCGGGTTTGAAGTCCTGGGCTAAGCGGAGTAATTCCTGGCTGCGCCATTCTTTATGGGACTTGGGATGACCTTCAAATAAATTGGTATTTTTGGGCACAAGCCGCAAAACCCGGGCATAATGGTTGACAGGATGAATAATAAAGCGGTCGTAAAGGGTATTACACAACCAGGAGTGAAAAATTCTGGTCTGGCTCCCCAAAGATGCAAAACCGGCAGCCATGGCTTCGGCTAGCGGTGGCTTGGGGCCATAGGAAACAATTAAGACTCGCTGAGGAAAATTACTTACCATGGGAGAGCACCCTCAATTGCCTCAGAGTATAACAGTGCCTCGCTATTAAGGTCAATCGGCTGATCACTTAAAAGCCCTGTCAGCCTGCAGATCCCGGTTGGCCGGTTGCTTTTCCGGCTCCGGGAGGTCTGGGAGGGGTGCCGGCCCAGGGATATTTGGCCCGATACTGTTCGAAAGTGGCGGCCTGGGGATGGAACCGGAAAAGTCGGGCATGTTGGGGATAGTTTGAATTTTCCGAATGAAATTCTGTCAGCAGTTCCAGTTCGGGATACTGCTGCCGGATGAGATCGGGGTCTCCCCAGAAAAATTGCTGAGCCTCGGTTCGGGGATAACGATTTATAAACAGCAGATAATCGGCCTTGCCGAGATAGAGCCACTCCATTATGTCAGCGGGCGAGCCTTCGGGGACCCCGATAGCTCCGCCCTGACAGCGATACACTACCTCAACCTGGCGGGAGCTGATCACCGCGCCGGGACCATGATGTTCCATGAGATATTCCCCAGCCAGCTGGTAGACATGGGGAATATGGCGGATACGCCATTTGTGCGGGGCTTCTTTAATATAATCAGGATATAGAAGCAGGAAAAGGCCTACAAGGCCTAATAACAGCACCGTCCAGGCGGGTCGTTTTTTTTGGGGGAGCCAGTGGGGCAGGCGTTCCCAGGTCCACAAAAAAGTGGCGGCTGACCCTAAAAAGAGCCAGGGAAAAAACCAGGCAATATGGCGAGCTTCTTTTACCAGGCCGATGAGGTGCAATCCCAGGAGAACCAGGCTGGCCCCCAGGGCCCACCACATCACCCTGGTGTTGGCATTGAATAAATATCCTTTCCTAAAGAGAAGCACCAGCCCGATCAGGCCCGGCAGGATGATGGGTTTAATTTCTTTGAAAGTGATGTGGAGATTTCTTTTGATTCTTGGCCACGTGCCATCACCCCAGAGGATCTGCCATTTTCCCTGGGGATAGCGGCTGTCTCCGGGCAGGGGGGCTCGGGTAAATTCCATATACTCGTAGGGTCGTAATTTTAAATAGCCGATGCCGCCCTGCTCATACGTGACCGGATGTTCCCCCTGGCCCTCCAGGGCCAGTTCGTTGAGGATAAAGTGGCGTCCCTCTCCCAGCGAGATAATCCCAAAGGTGATATAATACCAATACATCCAACATGTTAGAATTAAAGCTAAAATCCCTAAGACGGGAGCGGCTAAACGGAGGGTCCGGAGGATTTTTTCCTTAAGGGCAGCCGGCCGGACCATCTCTGCCAGGATCAGGAAAAGAAAAAAGACCAGGCCGAAAAACAGGCCGTTGTCCCGGGTAAGATAAGCTAAGCCCCAAAAGAGTCCAAAGATCAGTCCGGTGGGCCAATCAGGTTTTTGGAACAGACGGACAAATAAGATCAAGAGGCCCATAACAAGGGGAAAAAAAAGGTTTTCCGTGACAGCGAAGGGAGCGAGCTGAGTCCAGACATGGCTAAAGGCCAGGCCAAGACCCGTGAGCCAGGCCAGGGCGGGGCGTTGCGGGAAACCTTGCCGGACCAGCAGCATGGCCGATCCCACTGCCAGGGTATTACCCAAAATCCCCAGAAAGCGGGCAGACCAGATATGGTCGCCGGTCAGAAACGACAGCATTCCGATGCTTAGAGGCAAGAGGGGCTGGGTCCACAGTTGGGGAACCTTGTCCCATTCCCCGAAGGTGAGATGCTGACTTATCCAGAGATAACGGATGGCATCGTAGCCATAATGCCCCTGATAAATGAGAAGCCAGAAAAGCCGCAGACCCAGGGCCAGCATTAAAATGGCCCAGAACCAGAGGTGGCTGGTTTCGGCGACCAGCCGGGAGAAGTCCCGGCTTGTTGGGCTCATCGGGTCAGCCACCTGGCCAGATCCAGGAAGCCCCGCACAGAATTGACGAATTGCGGGAAGCTGTTAATCGTGAGCAATCTTTTCAGCACATAACGGGGCCGCAGATAAAAAGAGAGGTGGGCCCGGCGGACGATTTTCTGGAGATTACCCTGATCCCATTGCGGCGCCAGCAGAACCGGCCTTTTGGGTCCTTTGTCCAGGGGTCCGGGCGTGTCGATTTCTTGATACCAGCCCTTTTCCTGGGCCTCTCGATGGAGGGTCGTCCCATAAAAAGGGGACAGGGTGGCAAATTGGACATAGGTGGGATCGATCTCTTGGGCGAATGCAATGGTTCGCAGGCCATCGGCGTAACTTTCCACCGGGAGGCCCAGGATAAAATAAGCCATGGTTTCCAGGCCCGCCTGGTGGGTCAGGGCAAAGGCCCGGCGGATCTGTTCCACAGTGATTTTTTTATTCAGGTAATCAAGAGCATGTTGGTTGCCGGACTCCACCCCATAGGCGATCAGGGAGCAGCCGGCGCGTTTCATCAGCTTAAGGGTGGCCAGGCTTGATTGATCAACCAAATTAACCCGGCTTTCGCACTTCCAATCCAGTCTGTAGCCTCGCTGGAGTATGCCTTCACAGATTTCCGTCACCCGGTCGGTGTTCAGGGTAAAAAGATCGTCATAGATAATCAGGGAGTAGGTTTTAAAACGCTGCACTAGTTCATCGATTTCCGCCAGGATATTCTGGGCCGAACGGGCCCGCCAGCGGGAGCCGAAAATCGATTTGTCACAGAAAATACAATGATACGGGCAGCCCCGGGAGGTGAAGAGAGTCATGACCCGCCTCCCCTTGGACAAGGCATAATGGTAGTTATTCAGGGGAAGGAGGTCACGGGCCGGGAACGGCAGTTGATCGAGGTTACTGATTAGGGGGCGCTGAGGGCCGATGAAATCTTTTCCTATTACTCCGGGGATGCCCTCCGGGGAGCGTCCCGCGGCCAGGGCGGTCACCAGCTCTGTGATGGTTTCTTCACCTTCCCCCACGACCCCGAGGTCCAGCTCCGGGCATTGCTGGAATATTTCCTGGCCATAAACGGAAATATGGGGGCCTCCCATGACAATGGTGGATACATGCGGCCGGGCTAACTGGACCGCCTTGAAGGCCGAGGCGATGGTGTGGGTGACGCTGCTCAGTCCCAGGATATCAGGTGCCTCAGCTTTAAGATAAGCGGCCAAGTCGTCCCAGCTCAGCCTTTCGGCAAAGGCATCTTTAAGGGAAACTGCAAACCCCTCCTGGCGCAGGACTGCTGCCAGATAGGCCAATCCCAGGGGGGGGACCACTAAACTGTCACCTCCCGGACGGTGGCCGGGAGGATTGAGCAGGATTATTTTCATAGGATTCTTTTGATTACATACCTTGAATTAACCGCTGGATTGGGGCGACTGCAGCAACAGGTTAAAATTATCAAGGGGTTTAGTTGCCAAGGTTTTGCAATCTAACCGGCGGAGACAATATGATGTTTTGGAAAAAAGCTGATGGAACTGGCTCTTAGGGCAAAACTCGCAGATTATATACCCTTGGGGCAGAAGTTCGATTATTTCCTGTAAATCTGTGAGGGTTTTCTGAGTTGTCAGGGTGCATTCCATAAAAATATCGGGGCGATACCGGTAAATGGTTTGTTGCAGGCCCAGCAGGACATTTTTTTCAAAACCTTCCACGTCGATTTTTATCAGATCGACTGATTTTAAGTTTAATTCTGCCAGATAATCATCGCCTTTACGGATTTGCAGTTGGCCGATTAATTGATTTTTCTTTCTGTGGGAGGGGTCAAAAGACCCGGTGCCGATATTATGCCCCACAGGAGCATAGAAATTTAGAGATTCGTTTATTGCCCCCAAGCCGACCTCGTGCACTATGATATTTGAAATTCGATTTAAAGCGATTTTCTCGTTTAGGAGGGAGCGGGCCCGGTGGTAGGGTTCGAAGGCATGTACCTGGTAACAATAGTGTGACATGAATAAAGCATGCTGGCCGATACTGGCGCCGACATCAATAACTACGGGGGCCGGCTTATCTTTAAGCAGATCGCGCAAGAGAAAGAGTTCTTCTTTTTCATAGGCCCCGAAAAAGAAAACGAACCAATCCATGAGTTCGTTCAGGTTACCCCGGTATTTCATACAGAAGAAATCGGTTTCGAAGGGATAGGAACCGACCCGGTTATGGTTAACGAACTTTTTAATAAGGCGCCTTCTGAGCTCGGGGCTGAGCCAGTCCTGGCGTCCCAGGGTTTGCAGGAATCTAAGTCCTCGGGGGCGAAGCATAAGTTAGTTTTTTGCTGGTAATGAGCTGTCAGCGAAAAAATGAGTTAAGTCGATGGTGCGAGTGGGCCGGGAGTCAGCCATTTTACGGTAACTGGCTGAAAGTAATATCATTACATCATCTGAGGGCCTATACCTCATCCGCCTCCGGCAGGGTGTGGCTCATGGCCTGCCATTTTCCCCGGGAGGCAGGTTTTGATAGACCAGATATTTCTGATTTTCATAAATTATGGGGAAATGTAAACGAGTGGGCTTATCTTTGTCAACCACAATATAATCAACCTGGAGTTGCCGGGCCTGGTGGATTAAGGCGGCAGGATCATCGAGAGCCGACTTTAACCGGAGGTTGCGGTGATATGTTTCCACCATGGTTATGGTCCGGTAATTGGCGGCCTCGCCGGCGGTGGTATAAGCATGGGTGATGCTGCGTTTGGCCAGGTACCGGAAAAGGGGCGAGGAATGGTAAAACAAGGCCTGTTTGTCGGTATGGCGGCGGGCCCAGGAAGCTAATTCCTCCTCGGCCTGCAGTTCTGCCGGGCTGTATTGCCGGAAGGCCTGAACGGGTTCGAATAGTTCATCAGAACTGAGATTGAGGCGACCGGTAGAAAGCTGGGTGGCCAGCAGGAGGATCATGATGGCCGCGGCGATGGCCCCGGCCCGCATTTGGCTTCGGGAGCCTAAGAGCAGGCGTCCGGACTCAAAGAGAACTACCGAGCTCAGGGTAAGCCAGAAAAACATCTGGTTAAACATGGAGAGCATAATCAGGGCATATTCGCCGGCTGCGATCCCCTCCCGTTGTTTGAGTATGTTACTGATCCAGGGAACCAACAATACCGCGGCCTGGGCCCCCATCAGGTAGCTGAAGGGGTGGATCAGGCGGGCCACCCGCCGGTATTCCACTACCCAGGCAGTCAGCGGCACATTCTCCCCCAGCCGCCATACCGTGACCAGGGCATAATAGGGGACCAGATAAATAATCAGCGTAACATAGCCCCATCCCAGCAACCACCAATCAAATCTGCTGATTTCCCGGCGCCGAAAACAGAGGATGACATAGACTGCCAGGGTAAGATAAAGCCAACTCAGGCCGGCGCCTTTGCCGACCACCCGCCAGCAGATATAGACAATGCTCAGTCCCCCCAGGAGCCAGACATAATAAGCGGCCTGCGGTCTTCGGTCTTTGGGGCTCAAGAGGTAATTGGCCCCGGTAATGAAAAGAACGCCGAACAGTAACAAGATATAACGGAAAATCGGATTGGCCTGGTAGCTATGCCAGTGAGCCGGGACCTTGAAGATTATCTGGGTAATTTCGCGAAATTCGGCGAAAGAGATGTTGGCCGCTGCCACCCATAATTGCCGTTCTTTCAATAAACCGGGATAGATACTGATGGCAGCAAAGACCGCCAGCATCACGGCCAGCATGCCCCAATTTTCCTTATGGGACCAGCAGGCCAGGAAAACCAGCCCAGAAAGAAGTCCGATAAAAAATAACGGGGTTAAGGGGTAGATGAAGGCCGATAGACCGGTGAGAAGCCCTAACACTATCACCGAGGAATATTTGGGTTCTTCAAGCCAGGAAAAAAACAGTAAAAAGAGGTAAGGAGAGATGGCCGTCACCAGGGTCCGGCCGACGATGCCGTCAACTCCGGCAACCCCCCAGACTTCCCCCATGGGGACCGGGCGGTAGGGGAGGGCGAGAAAAGTGAACAGGAGAGTGATCCAGAGTGAGCCGGTGAGACGCCAGAGGAGGATGCTCCAGCCGAGGGCGTAGACGAACACTAAAAGGGGCACCAAGGACCATAAGCCTTTCTCAAAGGAACCGGTCAGTTGCTGCAGAAAAGTTAATACAGTCAGGAACACGGGAAGATAATGGCTGAATTGGGAATTATCATGAAAGGCGTAATCCTTTAAAAAAAGGTCAGGATCGGCATTTTTCGCCACAAACAGACCTAAATTGATCTGGTCATGATTCAAATTCCAAGGGGTATAAACTCTGTATAAGGTGAATACCAGGGCCATGAGGAGAGAAAAGACTATTATGATGATTCTTAGGCGAGCAGGCATGGCAGGAGATCGGCTTAGCATTATTCACCTTGGCTGCAGGAATAGATTTTGGGGAAATGGAGAAAGATCAACCGGTCACTATCATTAATCAATTTATCATTTTGTTTGGTTTTAGCCAACCGAAATTAAGGGATCTGGCCTTGCAAGGAAAATATTGGTTGGTTGGCAAAGGAAGGAGGTAGGCGTTCAGCTATCAGCAATCAGCTTTCAGCAAAAACAATGGGTTAGGGAAACTAAGGGAAAAACCAGTGATCCACCACCTTAGAATAACTATTTGAATTTTAAGCATTAGCTTACGGCTGTAAGCTGTTCGCTGAACGCTTACAGGAAGGAGCGGGCAGCCTGGTTAGGTCAGGCTGCCCGTGGGCGTTAGGGCCGGGTGGAGGGTTATGCCGGGCGGGAGTCGGGGGGGAAGAGGGTGAGGATGGCATCCCGGGGGATGCGCCAGGGTCTCTTGGTCAGGTCAACGCCGGGCAGGCGGCCGTCATGCATCATGCGATAGATGGTTCGCTTGGACATGAGCAGCATTTCCGCCACTTCATCGGGCCGGAAGAATCTTTTATTCAGGTTCATATCTTTGGTCTCCTTGCCAAGAATTTTCGGTTAGCCGACACGCCGGGCTTTGTTTGGGATTAAGAGCAAGAGCGAGGCCAGTTAGGGCAAGGGTGGTGCTGAGGGAGAAAGGACGGGGAAGCCGATGGGTGCAGGCACGGTGAGAGGGGTCAATTTGGGATGGGGGGAGATAAAGTGAGAATTTATAACATAACAATAATACTTATAGAATAAGATTGTTGACAGTATAGAGAGAAAAGGCCGGTTCTGGCAAGGGGCTGCTTAAAGCTTATAATTTCGATTAAGATTGCTAACAATGGCTTAAATCTCTCTAGAGATTATAGAGAATAGCTTGATTAATTATTCTAGATATTAGGCATAGCTCTAGAGATATTCTTGTGATTATTACTAATTAAAATACCTCTAAAAAGAAAAATCCTTTTGAGTTAATCCTCCCATTGTCGAGTCGGGGCGGACCAGCGTTCCGGTTAGCTACGTTTAACCTGCTGTTAATAATAAAAATAATCAAATTATTATCAATGTGGTCTGGCTGACAGAGCCGGTCCGGGACCATAATTTTGTCAGGCCGGGGGTGGTTGGAACGGGTTTTGAATTACCTGCAGGAAAAAGCGAGGGGAGGGCGAAGCGGTGTTGACGGAAAAACTCATGCGTCCCAGAGAAGTGGCCAGGCAATTGGCGGTTTCCCGTTCGACGATTTACCGCTGGTTTTGGGAGGGGAAATTAAGGGGGGTTAGATTAAGGACCGGCAGTTTGCGGATATTGGCAACGTCGGTGGAGGAGATGGTGGGAGAGGTGTGGTAGGAGGGGGAGTTTTCAGGGGTGCATTAATCAATAATTCCTTTTAATAATAGTAGTGACAAGTGTATCAGGTGTTCTGGAAAATATTAATAAAAAGGGATATATGAGTGAAGAAAACTAAGGGAACAGGGTAATTGAAATGGTAAAAAAAGAATTTATAAGGCCGAGTGAAGTTGCGGATCGATTAGGGGTGTCGAGATCGACAATTTACCGCTGGTTTTGGGAAGGAAAGCTACAAGGAGTTAAGTTTAGTGATAGGAACATTCGTATTTTAAAAAGTTCAGTGGAGAAGTTAACATCACATTGCTGGTAGTTTGATATATGGTTGTCAAGTTAAGCAGGTGTTCTGGATATTTTAAATGATTTTAGATATATCGAAAGAAAAGATTAGTTGTGAGTAATAAATAATTTATTGTGGTTTTAAATATTTTTATTACTTGAGATAAGACATATTATTTATGAAAAAATCCAAGACCCCCATTAGACAAAGCAAGCGCGATTTATATCATGATGAGGCCCGTTCACTCTATTTGGCGGGGGTGGTTTTAAAAAAAATTGCGGAAATCTTGCCGGTATCTCTCGCCACCTTGAAAAATTGGCGGGCAGCTGGGCATTGGGGGAGGAAAAAGGACCTGGTCACGGAGCATCCCAGGTTAGTGGGGGAGGCCCTGAAGGGTTTGGTGAGGTTGAAGGTGAGGCGTCTGTTGGCGGGTGGTGAGCTGGCATTTAGTGATGTGGAAGAGTTGAATAAATTATTGGGATTGATTGAGCGTTTGGCCGAACAGGTCTGGGATGAAAGAGCGGCCACGGTGGAAGTTATGGGTCTTTTCGGGGATTTTTTACGGCGACAGGTGAGGGAAAAGGAAGAATTGCGTCGGTTGGCCCAGTTGATAGAGAAATTTTTTGAGTTCATGGAAGGGCGGTAGGTTTTTTCTCGGGTGAGCTGGTGGCAGGGCTTGGGCCGGGTTAGACATCTAAAGGAGTGATGGTCATGGCAGCCGCAGACCAGAGATTGAGAGGCGGGTCGATGAATTTTCAGAAAAAGATGACCAAGAAAGACTTCCGGTCCAGGGCCGATGCGGTTCTCATGAATCTCAATTTAGAGGTGCTGCCTTTTATTGATGAGGATGAGGGGAAGCAGGGGGAGCGGAAGCGGCAGGCGGAGCGGGATCCTCTTTATTTTTGCAGGACGTATTTGCCGCATTATTTTAGTTATCCCCCGGCGGCATTTCACCATGAATTGATTCAGTTGTTGGAGCAGAGGCCGCGGCTGTCAGGGCCGTTGTCGGGGGTGGGTGAAAGTGTCAGAGAGGCCCTCAAGCCGGTAATAGTGGCGGCGCCCCGGGAGTTTGCCAAGAGCACGGTGTGTTCCTTCGGCTACGTATTGCATCAGATCTGTTTCGGGAAGCGGCGGTTCATCATTATTGGGAGTGACACGGAGGACCTGTCCAGTGATCTGACGGGCTATCTTTTCCTGGAGCTGCTCTATAACGAGCGGATCCGGCAGGATTTTGGGGAATTGGTGAAGGGCAACCGTGCCATTGATGATTTTGTTACGTGCAATGATGTGCGGGTCAAGGCCCGGGGGCGGGGTCAGCGTCTCCGGGGTTTAAAGCACCGGCAGTGGCGCCCGGATCTGGTGATATTGGATGATCTGGAAAATGACCTTAATGTCAGGAATCCGGAGATTGTGCAACAGATCATTGAGTGGATCACTTCGGCAGTTTATCCCGGCATGGATGCCGATGGCAGTCTCTTTATTATTGGAACGATCTTACGACGCGGCAGTGCTTTGGACGTGATGTTGCATTCGGAGGCGGAGCCTTTTTGCCACTTTAACCGTCGGATTTACCGGGCGATTACGGAGGATGGGAGGTCGCTGTGGGAGGCAAAGCATCCGTTGGCGAGGTTGCTGCGGCAGAAGCAGCTCATGGGGACGGTGGCCTTTAATCAGGAAAAGATGAATGAACCGGAGCAGGTGGGTGGGGTATTTCGCCAGGAATGGGTGCGCTATTATCATCCGGACGCTTTAAAAGACAAGGAGCTGGTCATTGTTGGGTTTTTTGATCCATCGCTGGAGGGTGGGGCCAGTTCGGATTACAAGGCGGTGGTGACGGTGGGGCTGGCGGTGAAGGAGATGGTTTTCTATGTTATGGACGCCTTTATTCGCAAGACCAGCCTTGAGAACACCTTAAGGACGACGGGGAATCGTTTTCAGGAATATGGGCATCATCTCATCGGGGTGGAAGACAACTTTTTTCAGCGTCTGTTGTTAGCGGAGTTTGATCGCCTGGGACAGGAGCTCGGTCTGGCATTGCCGGTTAAAGGCGTCACCAACAAGGTGTCCAAGGAGACCAGGATCAGTAGTTTATCGCCGTTGTTGGAACGGGGGAAGATCCGATTTATTCGGGGTCACTCGGACCAGGAACTGCTCATTGAACAGCTGCTCTATTTTCCGTCGAGGTCGATTCATGATGATGGTCCGGATGCTTTGGAGGGGGCAATACGTTTAGCGCAGCGCTTCCTGCAGACGGATATTGCCTACCATTCGGCTCAGACCCGGAGGTTTGGCGTTCGGGGGGCGTATTAGGGAGTGGTCAGTGGCCAGGGGTCAGTTGTCAGCGGCTTCAGGAAATTAGTATTTGGGCCAAGATTCCACTAGATATCTGGGGACAAGGTTAGGCGATGGGGTACATTAGTTAATAATTCCTCTTAGATATCAGGTTGGGGGAAACGATCAGCTCTCCGAGTGAGTTAAGCAAAGAAATTTGGCAGTTAAGATTTTTTAGGAATATATCGTTGACTGGAAGTCATCTTAGTGGCAGAGGTGGGTTGTTCATGGGACTTTTGGACATATTAAAGAGGACGGTAGCTCCTTCAAGACCGGACACGCGACAGGTTTACCGGGCCTCGGTGCAGGATCGTTACAGCAGCTATCCCAGTGCGGGTCTGACGCCCGGCAGATTGTCGGCGATATTTCAGGCAGCGGATATGGGTGACATTCGAGCCCAGATGGAGCTTTATGAGGAGATGGAGGAGAAAGACGCCCATCTGGCATCCACCCTGCAGACCCGAAAGGTGGCGGTCCAGGGGATGAATTATCGGATAGTGTCCTATAGCGACGATCCCCGGGACAGAGAAATTGCGGATTTTATAGATGAGGTAATCGCCTCGTTGGAATTTGACCGGATTATCATGGACATCCTGGATGCCTTGGGGAAAGGTTTTTCGGTTAATGAGATCATCTGGGAGGTTAAGGATGGCCGGGTGGTGGTGGAGGATATTCAGTGGATAACCCCGAAGCGGGTGAGTTTTGTGGAGGATGACAGGCCTCAGATATTAGATGCGAAGGGTATAAGCAGCATTCAGCCGCCGGAGTGGAAGCTTATTTTTCACCGCTGCAGTCTCAGGTCGGGTTCGGTATTGCGGGCCGGTCTTTTGAGGACGGTGGCTTGGGTCTACCTTTTCAAAAATTATGCTCTGAAGGACTGGAATGTTTTCAATGAAGTTTATGGGATGCCGTTGCGGGTGGGTCGTTATGAGCCGACGAGTTCCCCGGAGGATCGTGAGTCATTAAAGCGGGCCATAGCGTCTTTGGGATCGGATGCGGCGGCGATCATTTCCAAAAACACGGAAATTGAGTTTGTGGAGGCGCATGGCCGAGGGGGCGGTCAGGAAAATCCCTTTATAGCCATGGCGGAGTTTTGCAACCGGGAGATGAGCAAGGCTATTCTTGGGCAGACTTTGACCACCGATGTGAGCAATGCTACGGGGACGTATAGTGCTGCCAGGGTGCATCATCAGGTTCGCAAGGACATCATCAGATCGGATGCGGACAACCTGGCGGCTTCTCTGAGGATGCAGCTGTTCAAGCCGCTGGTGGGGTTTAATTATGGTTGGCAGGACAAGTTACCGTATTTGGAGTTTTATTTTGACGAGGAGGTGGATCTCAAGAAGACATCGGAAACATACAAGAACTTAAACGAGATGGGCATAAAGATACCGCTCGAGCACATTGCTGAGGTCTTTGCCTTGCCCAAGGTGGACAGAGTGGGGGGACAGGCGTGAAAACGTTTCTTTTTAGTCAGATCGGGCTCCAGGCGCCGGAAGTGATAAGAATCCTACCGTTGGGTGAGGTAACCCTGGGTGATGGCCGGCAGTCCTTTCGGGTTACGGCGGAATCTTTGGCCCGGATTATGGAGGCCTGGAGTTTACGGGGCAACGACATGGTGATTGATTATGAGCATCAGACAGTCACTGGGAAGGAAGCCCCGGCGGCGGGTTGGGTCAAGTCCCTGTATATGGCTGCGGATGGGCTTTGGGCCAGGGTGGAGTGGACGGACCGAGCCAAGGAATACATCAAGAAAAGGGAGTATAGGTATTTTTCGCCGGTGGTGCAGTTGGGGGAAGGGAGAGTGGTGTTGGACCTGCTGCATGTGGCCCTGACCAATTCTCCGGCCATAACCAATCTTGTGCCCCTGGTGCTATCCGGGGGAGGGAATCAGGGGCTGCGGGAAGACCGTGCCGAAGGTCAGGGTGTTGCAGATAAGAGAGGAGAGAAGGGAGAGGTGATGATCATTGAGAAATTACGGGAGATTTTTGAACTTCAGGATGAGGCGCCGGAGGATGAGGTACTGACCTTGGCGGCTGATTTAATCAGGGAAAAAAAGCAGCGGTGGCCGGGTCTGTCCACGGAAATCCTGCGGTCGTTGGGGTTGAGGGAAGGGATAGCCGAGGATGAGGTAATAGAGCGGTTAGAGTCACTGAAGGTTGAGGCGGCTCGGGCAGTCACTTTCAGAGAGGAATTAACGGCCTGCCAGAGGGAGTTAGAACATCACAGGGCTGAACGATTGATTGAAGAAGCATTAAGGAGCAGAAAAACAACTCCGGCCGAACTGAATCTGGGTAAAGGACGGCTGCGCCGCCTGGCCCAGGAGGACCCGGAATTTTTCCGGGAACTTATTCTTTCCCGTCAGGACAATTGGGCCGTACCGGGACTGATTGAAGGATCCGGGAGTTATCGGTTATTGCTGACGGAAGAGGAGCGGCAGATATGTGAGGCATTTCGGATCACCCCGGAGGAGTTCATGAAAAATAAGATAAGCATGGGAAAAGGAGAAAAGTGATGCCAGCATGTACGGCTGATCGTCAGACGGTTTACCGGGAGGGGGTGGAACTGGAGTTTCCGGTAAAGGGGGCCACGAAAATATTTGCAGGGTCCATGGTTGCGGTGGACAGCACCGGTTATGCAGTGCCGGCGGGTAATACCGCGGGTCACAGACTGTTGGGAATTGCTCTGGAGCAGGCGGACAACCTATCCGGAGGCAATGGGGGACTAGTTATCAGGGTAAGAACGGCAGGGGTGTTCGAATTTGGGGCCACATCAATTTCCCAGGCTAGTGTGGGAGCAACGATGTATGTGGTGGATGACCAGACTTTTGACGACGTGGATCCCGGGCAGGGGGTTGTATGCGGCAGGCTGATGAAATATGTTTCCGCAACCAAGGGTTGGATCAAGATTTAGGAGGGGAGGAGTAAGAAAATGATTATTAATCAAGCCAATCTGACCACAATATATCATGCTTTGAACACGGTTTTCAATGCCGCTTTTGCCGGGGCGCCGACTTTCTATGAAGAGGTTGCCATGGTGGTGCAGAGCAATGGGCGTCTTAATGACTACAAATTCATGCTCCAATTTCCCATGCTCAAGGAATGGATCGGGGACCGTCAGATTCAGAGCTTGGCTGCGTCGACTTTCCAGATCGAAAATAAGGATTACGAGGCTACGGTGGAAATTGACCGCAATGATGTAGAGGATGATCAGGTGGGTCTCTATCACCCCATAGTGGCGGAGTTGGGTCGGGCGGCGAAGCAGCATCCGGATTTTTTGTTGGCTACGCTTATGAGCGAAGGTTTCAGTACTCCCTGCTATGACGGTAAAAATTTCTTTGCCAGCGACCATCCGGTGGGGGAAGGTACTAGAAGCAATTATGGTGTCGGAAGTGACGTGGCCTGGTTCTTGCTGGATAATACGAGGGCCATCAGACCCTTTATTTTTCAGTATCGGTCGCAGCCGCAGCTTGTGCGCCAGGACCGTGACGATGATGAGCATAATTTTATGAGGAAAAAAATCCGCTATGGGGTGCAGTATCGCGGGGCGGTGGGTTTTGGCCTATGGCAACTGGCCTATGCCAGCAGAAGTACTCTTAACGCCACGAATTATGCTGCTGCCCGGGCGTCGATGATGCAATTAACCAATGATGAGGGGGTGCCGTTGGGTGTCAGGCCGAATCTGCTTGTGGTGCCGCCGTCTCTGGAAGCCCAGGCCAAAGATGTTTTGATGGCTGAGTTAGCGGGAGTAGCCGGTGAGGGCACAAAAACGAACATTTGGAGAGGGACCGCAGAGTTATTAGTCGTTCCCTGGTTGACCTAGGCGCGGGCATTTAGCAAGCAGTAATAAGCCGAAACAAGGGGTTGGGTCAATCTTGGGAAAACGTATGACATCGGTGTATTAGGTTACTATTTACAACGATCATGGCCGGAGACTCTTAGTAAAGAGGTTATGAGATGGCGAATTTAGAAAAATGGGGAGTAACATGGTTGCAGGTGGTTCTGGACGGGTCCGAAGATTGGACTGCCAGTAAGGCAGTGAGGTTAAAGAGTTTAAAATTCCAACCATCTGGGCCGGGTGATGTGTTGTTGCTGAAAGAGGTTACTCCTGGGGTGGAGGCATCGGTTTGGCCACAGATCAAATTAGTCTCCTCATCCGGGGATCCGGTGGGGTGTTTGTTCAATAGCTCAATACCCACGCAACTTATGATTCCGATTGATTTGTGTAGTTTTTCTTCACCGGCAGGGGCGGTGATCACGTTTGAGTTTGTCTGATTAAGCAGTGGAGATTTAAACATGGATTGGTTAAGCGGAAAAAAAACGTATTTGGTGGCGGTTTTTTGGGGGGCGGCGGTGTCGGCTAGTCTGGCCGGGTGGATAACCGGGGAACAGTTGTCGGTAGTGGAGGCTATCCTTCTTCCCTTGGGGTTAGCTTCGCTGCGGGCGGGAATAAAGGGAATAGGGGAGAGGAAATAGGGAATAGTGGGGAGAGGGGATGGCTCTTGATGTTATATGGCCAGTCTTTAGTTTCGTCATTGGAGGTCTGGGCGTTATTATCTGGTGGCTCGGGCGTGGTTACATTGCTCATCTTAATAAGGCTCTTGAGAAGCTCAAGGAAAGCGATAGACGAATCTATGAGCGACTTGACCAGGATAGAGCAGCGTGCAGAGACATTCACCTCAGAGTCGAGAGGGAGCTCGGAAAAATTTCGGGAAGACTCGACGGATATACCGGTGGTGTCAGGGAGTGACTGCATCTTCCAACTGGCAGAACGCAGGAAGGTGGTGAGGGTTGGCGAGTGAGCAGAAAAGGTTTTACTGTGAATCTTTCCAGATGGCATATGCCTGGGACAGGCCTGCATTGAAGTGGTGCTGAGGGAATAAGGAGGGGGCTTTTGAAGCAATACATCCGGGAATGGCAGCAGCGGATCGGCGTAACAGCGGATGGGATATTCGGTCCGGCGACGTTGAGAAAAAGTCAGGAAATATACGATATTTCCCGTTCTGTAAATGAAGAAGATGCATTGTCTGAGGAAGATAACCCTTTTTTTGTGAGAGATCATTACCTTTGGAAGGCTGGGAAAATGGTTACCCAGAAGCCATCGCCTAACTTTTCCGGCGGGGCCAATATTCCGGAGATTATTGTCATCCACTACACCGGTTCCAATAGCTCTGCTGGGGCGCTGTCTTGGCTTACTCAGGCAGGATCAGGGGTATCAGCGCATCTCTTGATCGGCAAGGGAGGTGAGGCCTGGCAGTTGCTTCCGTTTCACAGGAGAGCCTGGCACGCCGGGAAATCCGAGTATAAGGGCATATCGGGAGTGAATAATTTTTCTATCGGCATCGAGAACGTGGGGATCGGGGATGAATGGCCGGAGGCCCAGGTTGAGGCCAACCGTTTGATTATTCAGGCTCTTCGGGAGGCCTATCACATTATTGACGTGGTGGGTCATGCTGACGTAGCTATTCCAAAAGGCAGGAAGTCTGATCCGGGACCACTATATCCCTGGGAGGAAGTTTCCTGACGAAGAAAATTCCCCGTTTGGTTTGGTGGTTCATTATTTGATTCGGATGGCCAGAGATGAAGACTACTGACGGGAAATGTCCTGATTATGTCAGATATGAGTCGGTTATCGTTATGGATGAGTGTGCTCATTATGGGGTGTATTCGGGGTTGTGTTACTTCCTGGGGCCCTTTCGTGAGATTCAATGTCCTTGGAAGGGGAAAAAGACAGGGAAGAGGGATGAAAAGATAGGGAAGAGGGAAGAGGGAAGAGGGAAAAGGGAAGAGGGAATAGGCTATGAGGATAGTTGAGATAGTATCCCAGGCTTTTTTTAATTCGGCGGCGGCGGTTTCCGGGATTGCCAAGGTGGAGTTTATTTCGGCTTTTGCTCCCGAGGACCTGGACCGGATTGCCAGGACGCCTTTGCTCCTGATTTGCCCCCACATGATCTATCTGACCTATGCCCGGCACCGGCAGCGGGGGGTGCAGCTGCTCATGGACTGTTACCTGGTGACTCGGAACCAGAGAGGGGAACGGAACTATGCGGCCGCCTCCGGGGGGATGGCCCTGTTGGATGCCCTGGACCTGGCCGTGGTTGACCAGAATTTCGGGTTAGAGATTCAGCCTTTCGATGCTTACCGCCGGGAGATGGTGAAGACTGAGAAAAGCCTGTCTGTGGTTCGGTCGATCTACGTCACGGTGATTTACCCCGATTTGGCCGAGAGCAAGTTTGAGTATGTGGATGAGGCCGGAAAAACTCAGACGGTAGAGTTCACCATGGTAAGCACCACTTTTCAGACCGAGGACAACCGGGATACCAACGACTATGGCCGGGGTCTGGATGGGACTATGCGGAGCTACACCAGAACAACCAAGAAACGGTTCGACTTGAAGCTGACGCTTATTTCTACGACCATGAAAGAGCAGCTCCGGGTAATGGAGACAGCC